>JANXSA010000219.1 GCA_025352915.1 Rhodospirillales bacterium
CAGGCAATGCCCAACCGGCGCCACGAATCCGCGTCGTCATGCTCGCGCGCCAGGGCGGATTGCAGGTGGCCGATCGCCTGGCGCAGCTGCGCGGGATCGCCGGTCTCGATCAACGCCCGCGCCAGGGCGGCCCGCAGCGGCGCGAATTCCGGCGCCAGCCTTGCGGCCTCGCGATACGGCCCGAGTGCCGCCGCCCCGCGCCCGCCCTCGAACAGGATTTGCCCCTTCAGCTCGTGCAGCCACGGGCTGGTCGGCATTTCGCCCAGCAGCCCGTCGATCAGCTTCAGCGCCTCGTCGGTGCGCCCCAGCCGGAACAGCGCGATCCCCCGCGCGTAGCGCGCCGGCGCCGAGGCGTCGTCCTCGCGCAACCGCCGCAGCGTGACCGTGCTGGGCTCCAGGAACCCGCGCAGCTTGGCCCGCACCATCTGGAACCCGGCCTCGAACCCCGCCGGCAGCTTGGCGTCCGAATACGGGCTGCGGGCGATATGCGCGCCCACCGCCTCGATCCGGTCGCGCGTCAACGGATGGGTGCGCAAATACGGGTCCTGCAACGAGTCCACCAGTGCGTCCTGGTCCTGCACCCGGCGAAACAGGCTCACCATCCCGCGCGCCGACCAGCCGACCCGGTCCAGCGCATACAGTGCCGACTGGTCCGCGCCGTTCTCCATGCTGCGGGTAAAACTCATCAGCCCGCGCTGCGCCAGCGACTGCCCGCCCAGGATCGCCCCCATTCCGGCATCCGTCGTCCGCCCCACGGTGCTGGCGGCAATGCCGATCAGCATCGCGGCGATCGACTTGATCATCGCCTCGCGCATCATCTCCGGCAGCTTCGCCAGATGCCCGCCGCGGATATGCCCGGCCTCGTGGGCCAGCACCCCGATCACCTCCAGCGCCGAATCGGCACCGGCGATGATCCCGGTGTTGATGAACAGGCGGTTGCCGGTGCTGACGAAGGCGTTTAGAGCGTCATCACGGATCAGGATGATGCGGACCGAATTTGGTTCGATGCCTGAGGCACGGAACAAGGGATTGGCGAAGGTGCGCAACAGCGTCTCGGTTTCCGCGTCGCGGATGATCACCACGGAAACGGCCGCCCCCTGCGCCGCGGCTGGCGCGCTGACGGCCGCAGCCGTGAGCGTCACCGGTGCGCACAGCGCCGCACCCAGCACAGCGCGGCGTTGCAGCATCGGGTGGCAGGGGCAGCACGGCCGAACACCAAACATCGGCATGATGCTAGCAGCCCGCAGCGCCGCCGTCCTGCTTGCCGTCAGCCTCGCCGTAAGCGGCTGCTCCGCCATCGATTCCGTGACCGACCGCCTCACCGGCGCCGATCGCCCCAAGGAAGGTGCGGCCGGCTTCGTGCGCGGCTTCCTCGGTGCCGCGGTCGCCGACGAACCGCAGGCCGCCCTGGCCGCCCGCGCCGTGCTCTCGGCCGGTGGCAATGCCGCCGACGCCGCCGTCGCCGCCGGCTTTACCTTGGCGGTAACCCTGCCGTCGCGTGCCAGCCTCGGCGCTGGCGGCGCCTGCCTCGCCTTCGCGCCCACCTCGCCCCTGCTCGGCGCCGAGGCGGTGATCTTCCTGCCACCCCCGGGCGGCGCCAACGGAGACCGGCCGGCCGCCGTGCCGATGATGGCGCGCGGCCTGTTCGCGCTGCACGCCCGCTACGGCAAGCGTCCCTTCGAATCGTTGATCGTGCCCGCCGAACAGCTCGCCCGCTTCGGCGCCCCGGTCAGCCGCGCCTTCCTGCGCGATCTCGACGTTGTCGCCGGCCCCCTAGGCGCCGACCCCGACACCGCCGCCATCTTCCTGCCCGGCGGCCGCCGCCCCGCCGAGGGCGACACCCTGCTGCAACCCGACCTCGCCGGCACCCTTGGCCAGCTCCGCATCGCCGGCATCGGTGACCTGCACCAGGGCGGCCTGGCCCGTCGCTTCGCCGAGGCCAGCCAGCGCGCGGGCGGCGGCATCACCCCCGAGGCCCTGCGCGCCGCCCTGCCGCAATACCTGCCGGCGCCGAAACTGCGGCTCGGCGGCTTCGACTACGCCTCGTTCCTGCCCACCGACGGTGGCATCGCCGCCGGCCAGGCGGTCCGCGTGCTCGCCAACAACCCCGCCGCCTTCGACGCCGCTGCTGCCCGTGCCGCCGGCATCGCCGCCGCCTGGCGCCGCGGTGCCTATGCCGGCAACGCCCAGGCAGCGCTCGACGCCGCCGATACCCCCTCTGGCAGCCTGCCGCCGCTGCCCGCCTCCACCGGCTTCGTCACCGTCGACCGCGAGGGCAACGCGGTGGCCTGCGTGCTGACCATGAACAACCTGTTCGGCACCGGCCGCGTGGCACCCCAGACCGGCGTGGTCCTCGCCGCCTCACCCACCGCGATGAACACGCCGCTGCTCTCGGCCGCCATCGTCTACGGCACCCGCAGCAACGTCACGTTCAAAGCCGCGATGACCGGCACCGGCCAGGACGGCGCGCCCATGGCCGTCGCCGTCGGCCTGCAACAAAGCCTTGCCGCCCGCCGCGCCCTGCCCAACCCGGTGCCCGAACCCGGCCGCGCCAATGTCATGATCTGCCCCAACGAACTGCCCGGCAGCCCCGAGCAATGCAGCTGGGCCAACGATCCGCGTGGGCATGGGCTGGCGGCCGGAGGAAACTAAGAAAGCAGTTCTTTTTTTGAAAAAAAGAACCAAAAAACTTTTATCCACTTGCTGAATGGATAGAGTTTTTTTGCTTCTTTTTGTTCACAAAAAGAAGACTTCTCTTACCTGAGGGACTCCCGTGATGGCCCTAAAGACTGGCCGAGGCGCCGCCGCCCCGCCCTTCATCGTGATGGACGTCATCACCGCCGCCAACGCGCGACAAGCGGCCCTTCCGCCCGGCGCGCCACACATCATCCGCATGGAAGTGGGCCAGCCCGGCACCGGCGCCCCCGCCGGCGCGGTCGCCGCCGTCCAGCGCGCGCTCTTGGCCGGTGCGTCGATGGGCTACACTGAGGCCTTCGGCCTGCCCTCGCTGCGCGCTCGCATCGCCGCCCATGGCAAGGCCTGGTACGGCGTGGACATCCCCGCCGCCCGCATCGCGGTCACCGTCGGGGCCTCCGGCGCCTTCCCGCTCGCCTTCCTCGCCGCCTTCGACCCCGGCGACCGCGTCGCCATGGCCACTCCGTTCTACCCGCCCTACGTCAACATCCTGACCGCCCTCGGCATCACCCCGGTCATGCTGGAAACCGGCCCGGAAACCCGCTTCCAGCCAACCATCGCCCTGCTCGAAGCCATGGACCCGCGCCCGGACGGCCTGATCGTCGCCAGCCCCTGCAACCCCGCCGGCACCATGCTGGCACCCGACGAACTCGCCGCCATCGCAATCTGGTGCCACACCAACGGCGTGCGCCTGATCTCGGACGAAATCTACCACGGCCTGACCTATGACCGCCCGCACGCCACCGCCGCCGCCTACAGCCCCAGCGCCATCGTGGTGAACAGCTTCTCCAAATACTTCTCGATGACCGGCTGGCGCATCGGCTGGCTCGTCCTGCCCGACGACCTGGTCCGCCCGGTGGAATGCCTGGCCCAGAACATGTTCATCAGCGCGCCCCACATCGCCCAGATCGCCGCCGAAGCCGCCTTCGACTGCACCGAGGAACTCAACGCCAATATCGCCCGCTACCGCCGCTCGCGCGACCTGCTGCTCCGCGCCCTGCCCGCCGCCGGCTTCCCCAACATCAGCCCGGCCGAAGGCGCCTTCTACCTGTACGCCGATATCGCCGACCGAACCAACGACTCACAAAAATTCTGCGCCCGCATGCTCGCCGAAGCCGGAATCGCCGCCTCCCCCGGAATCGACTTCGACCGAAAACGAGGCCACCACTTCATGCGCTTCAGCTACTGCGGCCCCGAAGCCGACATGGCAGCAGCGGCAGAGCGGTTGGCACGCTGGCGGTAAAGCAAGGCGAGGGCTCTGCCCTCGACCCG
>JANXSA010000019.1 GCA_025352915.1 Rhodospirillales bacterium
CGAAGACCTCGACACCCTGGGCGGCCAGCTCGGCGGCGACCGCGCGGTTCACCGCGGTGACGGTGGCGAGGTCCGGGCCGCCCGGGCGCAGCGTATCCAGCGTCTCGGCATCGGCGAAATGGGTGATCAGCACCGAGGCGATGTCAGCGCCGACCTCCTGGGCCAGCGCCTCGGCCTGGGCGACGGCGGCTTTGATCGGGGCCTGAGTCATGCGGTACTCCAGTTGGGGCAAGGCCCGCATCGGGTGATGCCCGCACATTCATACGGACTTCCGCCATTGTGCGCATCTTCATCATGTTCGGGAAATCTGTCACGGTCGATGGCCGTGCACCTGCATTGACCCGTCATTGGTGGCTGCTGAGGAGATTGGCATGAGCTGGACGGCAAGCCTGGGTGACGCACAGATCGGCGCGCTGGCGACGGCGGCGAGTGCGGACAATACCGTCACCTACCTGGAGATGCTGGGGCTGCTCGAAGCGGCGGCGGGGGACGGGATTTCCGCGGTCGAGTTCGCCGACCTTCAGACGGTGCACGCCAATTTCGCGCCGCTGTACGGCAGCGACTATATCCGCTCGATCAGCACCAGCGTGATTGCGGGCAACCCCGGCAACGCGAAGTTCTGGGGCGGGGCCAAGGCGATCGGCGATGTGGCGGCGCTGGGTGACATGGCGGCCGGGCTGTCGGCGCAGAAGGCCGGGTGGCTGATCGACAAGTGGTTCCTGGGGCGCGACCTGCCGATGCCGGTGGTGGGCGGCGATACCGCGAACAGCAAGGCGGCGTCCGGGGTCTACAGCTATGCCAAGGTGACCGGCGCGCTGTTTGTGGGCGGTGCCACGGCCAGCGACATCAACCAGGGCAGCGCCGGCACCTGCTATCTGGTGGCCAGCCTGGGGGCGATTGCCGGGGTGAACGGGGCGATGATCACCGATGCGGTGATCGACAACGCCAACGGGTCATATGGCGTGCGCTTTTACCTCGATGGCGCGCCGGTTTATGTGACGGTGGACCAGAATGTGCCGGTCACCGGGACCAACCGGGTGGCGCTGAGCAGCAATGTCGAGCACAGCCTTTCGGGCGAGTCCTGGGTGTCGCTGATCGAGAAGGCGTATGCGCAGCTCAATGCGCAGGCCAACATCAACAACGCCGGCAAGTGGTCCGGCGAGGCCAGCTACCAGGCGGTCGAGGGCGGCTGGGCCAATCCGATCAAGCAGCTCACCAACCTGAGCTACCGGTATTATTCCAGCTACTATGCCGGCGTGCCGGACAACTTCAAGGCGTCCGAGGTCACCTCCACGGATGCCGGCACCTACAAGCAGACTATCATCGACGGACTGGCGGGCGGGGCGATCGGCTGGCTGGCGTCGTTCGGCAATACCTACGATGCCGGCAACAGCAAACAGAACCTGGTGTCCGGCCATGCGTTCATGCTGTTGGGCTACGACGCCGGGACGGACCGGTTTACCGTGCGCAACCCATGGGGCGGCACCGGCGGCGGCTACAATGCGCAGTTCACCGTCACTATTGGCGATTTCTGGAACTCGACGGTCAAGGGCATCGTGGCGCTGTCCGAAGCCGGTGCTGCGCCGCCGGTGTTCAGCTATACGCTTGCCAGCAGCGCCGGCGAGGCCACGCCGGCGACCGAAGGCGACACCGTCACGCTGACCATCACGCGCAGCGGCACCGGCGCTGCGTCGACCGTCTATGTCTCAACGACCGGGATTTCGGCGGGGGCGGGGGATTTCGGGGGCGTGAACCGCGTCGCGGTCAATTTCGCCGCACAGGAGACCACGGCCAGCCTTGCGGTCAAGACCAATGCGGACACGCTGGCGGAGGCTACCGAAAGCTTCCGCGCCGATATCTTCGCCACCGCGGCCGGCACGGTGAGCGCTGCCAGTGTCGTGTCGCATATCAAGGACAAGGTCGCGGCGGTATTCAGCTATGGCGCCACCTCCAGCGCGCCGGATGCCGGCCATGCCGCGATCGAAGGCACGGGCATCACATACACCATCACCCGCAGCGGCACCGGCAGCGCCTCGACAATCTACCTCAGCACTATGGGGGTGACGGCGGATGGCGCTGACATCGCGGGGCTGGACACGTTCACCTTACAGTTCGCCGCCTACGAGACGGTGAAGTCGATCACCATCGCCACGCTGCGGGACAGCGCGGTCGAGGGGACCGAGTCCTTCAACCTGGAATTCCGCGAGAACCCGGACAGCGCCGGCACCACCGCCCTCGCCACGGGGTTCATCGCCGATGCCGCCTTGCCAGCCTATGGCTACACCATCCAGTCTTCCGCCGGCAGCGCCGCCGCGGCGGTGGAGGAAGGCGGCGCGGTCAGATTTTCAATCCATCGCAGCGGCACCGGCACGCAATCCACCGTCTATGTCGCAACCGGCCAGGGCTCGGCGGGCAATGCCGACTATGCCGCCCTGGCGCTCCAGGCGGTGACGTTCGAGGCCTACCAGAGCGTCGCCACCGTCACCGTGCAAACCAACCAGGACTGGTGGCTGGAGACACCTGAATACTTCCGCCTCGACCTGTTCCTGCAACAGGGGGCGGCATCCTTCGCCACCCATGGCACCGGCTTCCTGAAGGACCGGCCAACCGCGGACTATAATTATGCCATCACCAACAGCAGCGATGCGGCACCGGTGGCCGAGGGCGGCGGCATCGTCTTCGCCGTGACGCGCAGCGGCAGCGGCACCGCCTCGACCGTCTATCTGAGCACGACGAATGGCAGCGCCGGCAGCCTGGATTATGCCGGGCTGGATCAGTTCGCGCTGGAATTTGCCGCCTACGAGACCAGCAAGCAGGTGATAATCGAGACCCTGGCGGATGCCGGCAGCGAGGAAGCGGAGCATTTCTGGCTCAACCTGTACCGCAACATCGCCGACAGCGCCCCCGCCACCTCCAGCCAGGGCCGCATCGCCGACGCGGCGGCACCCAGCTTCGACTACAGCGTGGCCAGCAGCGCCCCGGCGGCGGCACCGGCCGGCGAGGGCGGCCAGATCAGCTTCACCATCACCCGCAGCGGCACCGGCGCCGCCTCGACCGTCTATGTCAGCACCTCGGATTCCACCGCCTGGGGCAGCACCGACTTCGCGCCAGTGACCGAACTGGCGGTCGATTTTGCCGCCCATGAGTCCACCAAGACGGTCACGGTGGCGACCTATGCCGACACCAGCACGGAGGGCGATGAGTATTTCTGGCTCGACCTCTACGAGACTTACGCCGACAGCCAGACCGGCGCCTATGCCGCCTTTGCCCGCGGCACCATCGCGGATGCCGTGGTGACGGATTTCAGCTATGCCGTCAGCAGCGACGCCGGCTTCGCCTCGCCCGCCAGCGAAGGCGCCAGCGTCACCTTCACCATCACCCGCAGCGGCACCGGGGCCGCCTCCACCGTCTATGTCAGCACGTCTGATTCCTCCGCCTGGGCGGGGGTGGATTTTGCAGCGCTGCCGGCCCTGGCGGTCAATTTCGCGCCTTATGAAACCAGCAAGGCGGTGACCGTCGCCACCTACCAGGACAGCGCCACCGAGGGCCCCGAAAGCTTCTGGCTGGACCTGTACGAAAGCTATGCCGACAGCCTGAGCGGCGACTATGCCGCCTATGCCAGCGGCCACATCGCCGACGCCGCGGTGGTCGATTTCGACTACACCGTGGCCAGCAGCGCCGGCATCCTCACCCCGGCCAGCGAGGGTGACGCGATCACCTTCACCGTTACCCGCAGCGGCACCGGCGCCGCCTCGACCGTCTATCTCAGCACCACCGGATCGACCGCCCAGGACGGCAACGACTTCCAGGGCCTGGCGGCACAGCCGCTCCTCTTCGCCGCCAACGAGACGATCAAGACAGTGACCGTCGCGACCTACCAGGACAGCGCCACCGAAGGCGCCGAGTATTTCTGGCTCGACCTGTTCGAAAGCTATGCCGACAGCCAGGACGGCGACTATGCTGCTTTCGCCAGCGGCTATATCGCCGACGCCGTGGTGGTCGATTTCAGCTACAGCGTCACCAGCGACGCACCCGCCGGCGCACCGGCCGGCGAAGGCGCCAACATCACCTTCACCATCACCCGCAACAGCACCGGCGCGGACTCGGTGGTCTATGTCCGCACTTCCGACGCAACCGCCACCGGCGGCACCGACTACGAGCATCTGCCGGCCCAGGCGCTGGCCTTCGCAACCGGCGAGACCTCCAAGACCATCACCGTGCCGACCTATCAGGACAGCGCCGACGAGGGGCTGGAGTATTTCTGGCTCGACCTGTTCGAGTCCTACGCCGACAGCCTGGCGGGCGACTATGCCGCCTTCGCCAGCGGCCATCTCGCCGATACCTCCAGTGCCGTGTTCGCCTACACGGTGGCCAGCAATGCCGGCATCCTGACCCCGGTGGCCGAGGGCGGGGCGGTCAGCTTCACCATCACCCGCAGCGGCACCGGCGCTGCCTCGACCGTCTATGTCACCACCACCGGCGCCACCGCGACCGCCGGCAGCGATTTCCAGGCGCTGTCGGCCCTGGCGGTCAGCTTCGGGGCCAATGACCTGACCCGCACGGTAACGGTGAACGCCCTGGCCGATGCAACCATCGACCCCGGCGAGTATTTCTGGCTCGACGTGTTCCAAAGCCTCACTGACAGCCAGGCCGGCACCTACGCCACCTATACCAGCGCCTACCTGACCGACCCCACCCCGGCCAATTTCGACTACACGGTCACCAGCACCGCCGCCGGGACCCCGGTGACCGAGGGCGATGACGTCACCTTCACCATCACCCGCAACGGCACTGGCGCTGCCTCGACGGTCTATGTCACCACCATCGAATCGACCGCCTTGGAAAACATCGACTACACCGGCCTGCCAATCGTCGAGGTTACCTTCGCGGCCAACGAGACGGCCAAGACGATCACCGTGCATACCCTCGCCGATGAGGCGAGCGAGGGCGCCGAGCATTTCTGGCTCGATCTCTACACCAGCCTTGGCGACATCGCGGGCGGCGGCTTCCTGACCTTCGGCACGGCCAACATTGTCGATCCGTTCAGCGCATTTGGCGTCCTGAGCGCGGCGCCCGCAGCGGCGGCCAACAGCGCGAAGCTGACCGCCGCCAACGTCGCTATCACGTCGTTTCGCGGCGACCGGCCCGGCAGCTTCGCCAATACCCGTGCCTTCGCGGCGATCCGGTCGGACCGCAGCGTGGTCACCTGGGGCGATGCCGAAAATGGCGGCGACAGCAGCGCGGTCAGCCGCCAGCTTGCCGGCGTGGTGCGGATCACGCCGAACGCCTTCGCCTTCGCCGCCCTGCGCGCCGACGGCTCGGTGGTCACCTGGGGCAATGCCAGCCTCGGCGGCAACAGCGCCGCGGTGGCGGCTGCGCTGGCCGGCGCGATCGATGTGACCGATGTGTTTTCCACCATGTCGGCCTTCGCCGCCCTGCGCCGCGATGGCTCCGTGGTCACCTGGGGCGATCCCAGCACTGGCGGCAACAGCGCGCCGGCCGCGCGATCGCTGGACGGCACCGTCGATGTCACCGCCATCGTCTCCAACATGTCCGCCTTCGCCGCCCTGCGCGCCGATGGTTCGGTGGTCACCTGGGGCTATGGCGCCTTCGGTGGCGACAGCACGGCCGTGGCCACCGCCATCGACGGCACGCTCGATGTGATACGGCTGGCCGCCACCGGCTCGGCCTTCGCCGCCATCCGCAGCGACGGATCGGTGGTCACCTGGGGCAACGCGGCCGATGGTGGGGACAGCAGCGCCGTTGCCACGGCACTCAATGGCGCGATCGATGTCGTCGGCATCGGTGCCACGGCGTCAGCCTTTGCCGCCATCCGCGCCGATGGCTCGGTGGTCACCTGGGGTCAGAACCAGGCCGGCGGCAGCAGCACCGCCGCCGCCGCCGCCCTGGATGGCAGCACCGGCGTCATCGCCCTCGCCGCCACCCAAAGCGCCTTCGCCGCGCGGCGCAGCGACGGCTCGGTGGTGGCATGGGGCAGCGCCAGCAGCGGCGGCGATCTGGCCGGCGTGGCGGTCCAGCGCGACGGCACCGTCGACGCGGTGAAAATCCTCGCCAACAGCTCGGCCTTTGCCGCCCTGCGCGGCGATGGCTCCGTCGTGACATGGGGCCACGGCCCCTATGGCGGGGATGCAGCCGCCGTCGCCAGCCAACTCACCAGCGTGGTCAGCCTGGCGGCGACCGAACAGGCTTTTGCGGCATTGCGCGCCGACGGCTCGGTGGTCACCTGGGGGAGTTTCCTGGGCGGCGGCAACAGCGCCGATGTGGCGGCGCAATTGGACGGCACCATCGATGTCGTGCAGCTGACCGGCACCGGCCTGGCCTTCGCCGCCCTGCGCGCCGACGGCAGCGTGGTCACCTGGGGCGACCAGGTGCAGGGCGGCTTCAGCGGCGCGGTGGCGTCCGCGCTGACCTCGGTGTCCCAGCTGACGGCGGGATCCAACGCCACCGCCACCGCCGACCTGGCCGTCGCCGCCGCCGATGCGGCCAAGCCCGAGGGCGGCGCCGGCGCCACCACGCCGTTCACCTTCACCGTCACCCGCACCGGCAACACCGGCACGGCGATCAGCGTGCCCTACAGCGTGAGCCCCGCCGCCCCGCGACCCGCCGGCGCCGCGGCATTCAGCGGCGGCGTGCTGCCCAGCGGCACAGTGGCTTTCGCCGCGAACCAAACCAGCACCACCATCACCATCGCGGTCGCCGGAGACGCGGTGCTGGAAGGCAACCAGAATTTTACCGTGACGCTAGGCCCCGCCCCGGCCGGTGTCGCATTCGTCACCACCGCCGCTACCGGCACGATCCTGGAAGACGAAGCCATCAGCGACATCGTCGCGGTGAACGGCGCGACCGGCAATCCGGTGGCGATCGCGCCAGTGTTCTATGCCGGCCCAGTCGCCGGGCTGGAGCGCGAGATGATCCTGCTCACCCCGGAAAACCTGACCATCGCGCTGGCCGGACCGAACTGGTTCGTCCATTCCGGCAGCGGCGACGACGCCATCGCGGCGTTCGGCGGCACCAACGTGCTGGACGGCGGCACCGGCTCGAATTTCCTCACCGGCGGGTCCGGCGCGGATACGTTCTTCGTCGATGCCCGTGGTGCCACCGCGCCGATCTGGAGCACCGTGAACGGCTTCAGCACCGGCGATGCCGCCACACTATGGGGCGTGTCGGAAAGCAGCTTCGATCTCAACTGGTTCGACGGCCAGGGCGCGCCGGACTTCACCGGGCTGACCCTGCACGCCACCGCTGTCGGGCGCCCAACGGCGTCACTGACCCTCCCGGGATTCACCAATGCCCAGCGGACCGGGGGCGGGCTGACGGTGCTGTTCGGCCACGATCCCGGGAGCGATAGCGATTACATGTTTGTGCTGGCAAATTGAAGAGAAGCAAGGCTGGGCTCTGCCCAGACCCGCCAGGGGCCAAGCCCCTGGACCTTATTTATTTGGGATTAATTGGATTCCAAAAGCCGGCAGCCTTCGGAAA
>JANXSA010000105.1 GCA_025352915.1 Rhodospirillales bacterium
CAATCGGAGTGCGCAAATGGGCATCGGTCAGTGGTTGAGACGGTTGGTATTAGCCGAAGGCGCTTATGGTTGAGGTCCAGGGTCTCGGACCCTGGCGGGTCTGGGCGGAGCCCAGCCTTGCTTGCCTTATCCCAGCCCCCCAAGCGCGTCGGCGATGCCGAACTCGCCGGGCAGGCTGCCGCGGGGGAAGAGGCGGGTGACGTGGCCCATTTTTCGGCCGGGGCGGGGGTCGGTTTTGCCGTAGAGGTGGGGGATCAGGCCGGGGGTGGCCAGGATTTGGGGCCATAGGGCGGCCTCGATGGGGCCGACGAGGTTTTTCATGACCGCGTCGGAGTGGCGGGTGGCGGGCGGCAGGGGGAGGCCGGCGACGGCGCGGATGTGCATTTCGAACTGGCTGGCGGGGCAGGCGTCGATGGTCCAGTGGCCGGAGTTGTGCGGGCGCGGGGCGAGTTCGTTGACCAGGACGGCGCCGGCGGCGTCGATGAACATTTCGACGGCGAGCAATCCTATGAGATCAATTTGTTGGGCGATGGTGTGGGCGATTTTTTGGGCTTGGGCGGCGGTGGCTTCGGGGATGCGGGCGGGGGCCAAAGTGAGGTCGAGGATGTGGTGGCGGTGGCGGTTTTCGACGGCGTCGAAGGTGGCGATGTCGCCGTTTATGCCGCGCGCGACCAGGACGGAGATTTCGCAGGCGAAGTCGATCAGGCCTTCGAGGATCAGCGGGGTGGGGGCGAGGGCGGCGAAGGCGTGGGCGAGGTTGTCGGTGGGGGCGAGGCGGCTTTGGCCGCGGCCGTCGTAGCCGAGGCGGGTGGTTTTGAGGATGGCGGGGAGGCCCAGGGCGTGGGCGGCGTTTTGCAGGTCCTGGAGGGATTCGACCGGGCGCCAGGGGGCGGTGGCGATGCCGGCCTGGTTGAGGAAGGTTTTTTCGGCGATGCGGTCCTGGCTGATGCGCAGGACTTCGGGGGAGGGGCGGACGGGTTTGAGCGAGGCGAGGAGGTCCAGGCCGGCGGCGGAGACGTTTTCGAATTCGAAGGTCACGACGTCGACATGGGCGGCGAATTCGCGCAGGGTTTTGGGGTCGTCGTAGGCGCCGATGGTGGTGCCGGCGGCGACTTGGGCGGCGGGGCTGTGGGCGTCGTCGGTCAGGATGTGGCAGCGATAGCCGAGGCGGGCGGCGGCGAGGGCGGACATGCGGCCGAGTTGGCCGCCACCGACGATTCCGATGGTGGCGTTTGGCGGAAGCTGGGTCACGGCTGGTCGGCCGGCATTTCGGCGACCGCGTCGCTTTGGGCTTCGCGGTGGGCGTCGAGCCGGGCGGCCAAAGCGGGGTCGGACAAAGCGAGGATGGCGGCCGCGAGCAGGGCGGCGTTGATGGCGCCGGCGCGGCCGATGGCCAGGGTGCCGACCGGGATGCCGGCGGGCATCTGGACGATGGAGAGCAGCGAGTCCTGGCCGCGCAGGGTGTGCGATTCGATCGGCACGCCGAGCACCGGGAGCGGGGTCCAGGCGGCGGCCATGCCGGGCAGATGGGCGGCGCCGCCGGCACCGGCGATGATGACCTTGAGGCCGCGGGTGCGGGCGGACTTGGCGTAGGCTTGCAGGCGGTCGGGGGTGCGGTGGGCCGAGGTGATGCGGGTTTCGTGGGGGATGCCGAGGCGGTCCAGCATTTCGGCGGCGTGCTGCATGGTGGGCCAGTCGGACTGGCTGCCCATGATGATGCCGATCAATGGAATATCTTTCGTCATCAGTGACTTGTCAGGCGATGCTGTCGGGGATTAGGCGGGATTCGAGCCAGGCGATCTCGTCCTTGAGCAGCAGCTTGCGCTTTTTCAGCCGGGCCAGGTGCAACAGGTCGATCGGCCCGGCCTCGGCCAGGCGGGCGATCACGGTGTCGAGGTCGCGGTGTTCGCTGCGCAGTTCGTGCAGGCGGCGCAGCAGGGAGTCGCGGTCGTTCAGCATCGGGCGGGCCCAAGGTTAAGAGTCGGTAGTACCTGCCCGATTGAAGTAGCGCGGGCAGGGGGTCCTGCGATACGATTTCTTTGCAGATGCCCGTGCATCCTTGTCGCACGGCGCTGCGCCGGCGGGGTATGGCTGTCATCACCGCGCCGGCCCTGGTCGACCACCCCTTTGGAGGTCCTATGAGCCTGGAAAATCGAATCGAAAGCCTGAAGACCCGTCATGCGAGCCTGGAGGGCCGGATTGCCGCGGAGGATTTGCGGCCGATGCCGGATAGCGACGCGCTGGGGCGGCTCAAACGCGAGAAGCTCAGGTTGAAGGAAGAGTTGGAACGCATGCGGGGCAGCAAGGTTCATAGCTGAACCCGCCACCCCATCATGATGCGTAGTCTGAGCGGTTGCGTTCCAAGTTGGCACGCGACGGCTCAGGCGGCCTCGTCGGCCTCGGGGGTGGGCGGCGCGGGCACGGCGAGGCCCTCGCGGGTCAGGCGGTCATTGGCCGCCATCACCATGTGATGCAGGTCGGACTGGGTGCACAGGCCGAGGATGACCGGATCGCGCGGCTTGATGTTGCTGGAATTCCAGTGGGTTCGGCTGCGCACCTTGTCGATGGTGTCCTTGGTGGTGCCCATCATCTTGCCGATCTGCGCGTCGGTCAGTTGCGGATAATTGCGCAACAGGTAGGCGATGCCGTCCGGGCGGTCATTGCGCTTGGCCACCGGGGTGTAGCGCGCGCCCTTTTGCTTCTTGGCCGGGTTGGCCGAGGGCAGCAGCTTCAGGCGTAACGCCTCGCCTTTTTCGCAGCGGGCGATTTCGGCCGCGGTCAGCTGGCTGTTGGCGATCGGGTCATAGCCGACGATGCCGGCGGCGACCTCGCCATCGGCGATGGCCTGGACTTCAAGCGGGTGCATGCCGCAGAAATCGGCGATCTGGGTGAAGGTCAGCGCGGTCTTGTCGATCAGCCACACGGCGGTGGCCTTGGGCATCAGCGGCAGGGTCATGGCGTCATACCTTGGGTCCGGGCCCCGTCAATCCGTCCCTCGGCACCAGAGAGCGCCGGTGCAAGCGGGGACAGCGAGGCGGGAAAGGCGGGCATATGGACCCGGGTGGCTTGACCGGTCAAGCGCCGCGATGTTGGG
>JANXSA010000151.1 GCA_025352915.1 Rhodospirillales bacterium
GTGAACTTGCGCGTCTCCAGCGCGCCCTCGATGTACACTTTGCGGCCCTTCTTCAGGTAGCGCTCGGCCACCCCGCACAGGTGGTCATTGTAGATCACGATGCGGTGCCACTGGGTGCGCTCCTTGCGCTCGCCCGAGGCCTTGTCGGTCCAGGTTTCGCTGGTAGCGATGGAGAAGCTCACCATCTTGCCGCCATTCTGCATCGTGCGCGATTCGGGATCGCGCCCGAGATTGCCCATGAGGATCACTTTGTTGACGCTACCGGCCATCGCTCGCCTACCCCGTTACCTGTTGCCATCATAGACGCTGTGCGGCGCGGCTGCCAAATGCCGACGGCACTGCATCCTGGGCTTCCCATTCACCCGTTCAGGACCATATAACCGGAACAGTTCGAGAACGCACGTCCGATTCCACATGCCGGACGCTGCGGACCGCCAGCGCAGGGATTGCCGACGATGGATGCCACCATTCCCAGGGGGTCTGTGACCCAGGGCCATGCCGCCCCCGCCGCGCCGGCGATCCGGGTGCGCGGGGCGCGCGAGCACAACCTGAAAAACATCGATGTTGATATTCCGCGCGACAGTCTGACGGTGATCACCGGGCTGTCGGGGTCGGGCAAGTCTTCGCTGGCGTTCGATACGATCTATGCCGAGGGGCAGCGGCGTTATGTCGAGAGCCTCAGCGCCTATGCGCGGCAGTTCCTGGAGCTGATGGGCAAGCCCGATGTCGACTCGATCGAGGGGCTGTCGCCGGCGATTTCGATCGAGCAGAAGACCACCAGCCGCAATCCGCGCTCCACCGTCGGCACGGTGACCGAGATCCATGACTACATGCGCCTGTTGTGGGCGCGCGTCGGGGTGCCGTATTCGCCGGCGACCGGGCTGCCGATCGAGGCGCAGACGGTCAGTCAGATGGTCGACCGGGTGCTGGCGATGCCGGAAGGGACGCGGCTGTTGCTGCTGGCGCCAGTGGTGCGGGATCGCAAGGGCGAGTACCGCAAGGAGCTGGCCGAGTTGCAGCGGCGGGGTTTTACCCGGGTGAAGGTGGACGGCACGCTGTATGAGATCGGCGAGGTGCCGGCGCTCAATCGCAAGATCAAGCATGAGATCGAGGCGGTGGTGGACCGCATCGTGGTGCGCGACGGGATTGCGTCGCGCCTGGCCGATAGTTTCGAGACGGCGCTGGGGCTGTCCGAGGGTATCGTGTATGCCGAGAACGCCGACACCGCCGAGCGGACGGTGTTTTCCAGCAAGTTCGCCTGTCCGGTCAGCGGTTTCTCCATTGAGGAGATTGAGCCGCGGCTGTTCAGCTTCAACTCGCCGCATGGGGCTTGTCCGTCCTGTGACGGGTTGGGGGTGGAGAATTTTTTCGACCCGGCGCTGGTGGTGCCGGATGAGCGCAAGGCGCTGGGCGACGGGGCGGTGGCGCCGTGGGCCGGGTCGCAATCGCCGTATTACGACCAGACGCTGCAAAGCCTGGCCAAGCATCTCAAGGCCGGGATGCGCACGGCGTGGCAGGATTTGCCGGAGCGGGTGCAGGTCGCCGTGCTGCGCGGCACCGGGGATGTATCGGTCGATTTTACCTACAAGGACGGGGTGCGCGAATACACGGTGAAGAAGCCTTTCGAGGGGGTGCTGCACAATCTGCAACGGCGCTGGCAGGAGAGCGACAGCGCCTGGGTGCGCGAGGAGATGTCGCGGTATCAGGCCGAGAAGCCGTGCGGGGTTTGTGCCGGGGCGCGGCTGAAGCCGGAGGCGCTGGCGGTGAAGGTGGCCGGGTGTCACATCGCCGAGGCTTCGGAGCTGTCGATCCGGCTGGCGCGCGACTGGTTCGGCAGCGTTTTGCCGACGCTGACGCCGCAGCGGGCGGAGATCGCGCGGCGGATTTTGCGCGAGATCGAGGACCGCTTGCAGTTTCTCAATGATGTCGGGCTGGACTACCTGACGCTGGCGCGCGGCTCGGCGACATTGTCGGGCGGGGAGAGCCAGCGCATCCGGCTGGCGTCGCAGATCGGCTCGGGGCTGACCGGGGTGCTGTATGTGCTCGACGAACCGTCGATCGGGTTGCACCAGCGCGACAACGAGCGGCTGTTGGGCACGCTGCGGCGGCTGAAGGCGCTGGGCAACACCGTGCTGGTGGTGGAGCACGACGAGGATGCGATCCGGGCGGCGGATTACCTGATCGACATGGGGCCGGCGGCGGGGATCAATGGCGGGCATGTGGTCGCGCACGGCACTGCGGAAGAAGTCGCGGCGCATCCGGAGTCGCTGACCGGTGCCTATCTGTCCGGACGAAAATTCATCCCGATCCCCGCCATGCGCCGGCCGGTGCAGAAGGACCGGGTGGTGAAGGTGATCGGCGCGCGCGGCAACAACCTCAAGGAGGTCACCGCGTCGTTTCCGCTGGGCGTATTTACCTGCGTCACCGGGGTGTCGGGCGGCGGAAAATCGACGCTGGTGGTAGACACGTTCTACAAGGCGGCCAGCCGCAAGCTGATGGGCTCCGGCCAGGTGCCGGCGGCGCATGCGCGCATCGAGGGGCTGGAGCATCTCGACAAGATCATCGACATCGACCAGTCGCCGATCGGGCGGACGCCGCGGTCCAATCCAGCGACTTATACCGACCTGTTCGCGCCGATCCGCGACTGGTTCGCCGAGCTGCCGGAAAGCCGGGCGCGCGGCTACAAATCCGGGCGCTTCAGCTTCAACGTCAAGGGCGGGCGCTGCGAGGCCTGCCAGGGCGATGGTTTGCTGAAGATCGAGATGCATTTTCTGCCCGATGTCTTCGTCACCTGCGACACCTGCCGCGGCCGGCGCTACAACCGCGAGACGCTGGAGATCAAGTTCCGCGACAAGTCGATCGCCGAGGTGCTGGCGATGACGGTGGACGAGGCGGTGCCCTACTTCTCCGCCGTCAACAAGATCCGTGACCGGCTGACGATCCTGCAACAGGTCGGGCTGGGCTATATCGCGCTGGGCCAGCAAGCCACCACGCTGTCCGGCGGCGAAGCCCAACGTATTAAACTGTCCAAGGAACTCGCCCGCCGTGCCACCGGGCGGACGCTGTATATCCTGGACGAGCCGACCACCGGGCTGCATTTCGAGGACGTCCGCAAGCTGCTGGAAGTGCTGCACGCGCTGGTCGACGCCGGTAACACCGTGGTGGTGATCGAGCACAATCTGGAGGTGATCAAGACGGCCGACTGGGTGCTGGACCTCGGCCCGGAAGGCGGCGATGGCGGCGGGCGCATCGTGGCTCAGGGGACGCCGGAACAGGTGGCCAAAGTCGCCGAAAGTCACACCGCGCGGTTCCTGGCGCCGCTGCTGCCGGCCGCCAAGCCGCGTCGGCGGGGGTAGGGCCAGGGCGGAGGAAGGAAGGCTGGGGCTTTGCCCCAGACCCCACCAGGGT
>JANXSA010000156.1 GCA_025352915.1 Rhodospirillales bacterium
ACGCCGACCAGATGCGCGCGATACGACGCACTGGCATGGATATCGCTGTTCATGTTGTCCGTCGCGATCGAAACCCCGCCCAGCGCCGCCGCCGACCAGTTGCCCGAAAGTGCCGCCTCGGCCGCACTGTGCCGGAACACCCCGCCCTGCCCCGCGCCAGTCACCGCGACGCGCACGCCCTTCGGCCCGTTGGCCACGAACACGCCCACCATCGCATAGCGCGAAGCCGGGTTCTTGAACTTCACATACGCCGCCTTGGACGGGATCGGGAAGCTCACCGAGGTGATGATCTCGCCGTCCCCCAGCGCGGTCGTGAACATCCCCTGGAAGTAATCGTCGGCCGAGATGCTGCGCGTGTTGGTGGTGATGGTCGCCCCGAGCGCCAGCACCGCCGCGGGATAGCAGGCCGACGGATCGTTATTGGCCATCGAGCCGCCGATGGTGCCGCGGTTGCGCACCTGGATATCGCCGATGCCGCCAGCAAGCGCCGCCAATGCCGGGATCGCCCGCTTGATCTCGGCCGAGGCCGCAACCGTCGCATGGTTGGTCATCGCACCAATGGTCACGCTGTCACCGGTGACGGTGATACCGACCAGGCCGAGCTTGGACAGGTCGACCACGGTCGTCGGCTTGTTCAGGCGCTGCTTCAGGACGGGGATCAATGTTTGACCACCGGCCAGCGCCTTGGCATCGCTGTCCGAGGACAACACCTTGACCGCGTCCGCGATGTTCGACGGCTTCTGATACGCGAAATCGTACATGGGGTCGCTCCTCGACTATTCCGCGGCCTTGCGGCCGGCGTTGATGATGCCCCAGATCTTCTCCGGGCTGGCGGGCATGTTCATATGACGCACGCCGTAATCCTTCAGCGCGTTGACCACCGCGTTGATCACCGCCGGCGGCGAGCCGATCGCCCCGACCTCGCCACAGCCCTTCACCCCCAGCGGGTTATGGGTGCAGAGCGTGTTCTCGGTGGCGACGCTGATGTTGGTCAGGTTGTCCGCCCGCGGCATGGTGTAGTCCATGAACGAGCCGGACAGCAGCTGGCCGTCCTTGTCGTAGATGGCGTGTTCGAACAGCGCCTGGCCGATGCCCTGGGCGACGCCGCCCTGGACCTGGCCTTCGACGATCATCGGGTTGATGACACGGCCGACGTCGTCGACCGCGGTGAAGTTGACGATCGAGGTGACGCCGGTTTCCGGATCGATCTCGATCTCGCAGACGTGGCAGCCGCCGGGGAAGGTGAAGTTGGCGGGATCGTAGAACGCCGTCTCGTCCAGCCCCGGCTCGATCTCGGTGATCGGGTAGTTGTGCGGGACATAGGCGGTGAGAGCGATTTCGGCGAAGGTCTTAGCGCGGTCGGTGCCGGCGACCTTGAAGCTGCCATCGGTGAACTCGATGTCGTCGACCGAGGCCTCCAGCAAATGGGCGGCGATCTTCTTGCCCTTGGCGATGATCTTGTCCATCGCCTTGACCATGGCGGTGCCGCCGACGGCGAGCGAGCGGCTCCCGTAAGTGCCCATCCCGAAAGGGATTTTCGCCGTGTCGCCGTGGACGATATCGACCTGGGAGAAGGGCACGCCGAGCTGGCTGGTGACCAGCTGCGCCAGGGTGGTTTCGTGGCCCTGGCCGTGGCTGTGGGTGCCGGTGAGGACCGTAACCGAGCCGGTCGGATGGACGCGGATGTTGGCGACTTCGTAAAGGCCGGCGCGCGCGCCCAGCGAGCCGACAACGGCCGAGGGGGCGATGCCGCAGGCTTCGAGATAGGTCGACAGGCCGATGCCGCGGAGTTTGCCTTTTGCGGCGGCGGCGGCCTGGCGGGCGGGGAAGCCGGCGTAATCGGCGTTCTTCATGGCGACTTCCATCGTCGTGAAGTAGTCGCCGCTGTCGTATTGCAGCGCGACCGGCGTCTGGTACGGGAAGGCGTCCTTGGGGATGAAGTTCTGCAGCCGGATGGCGACGGGGTCGGCGCCGGTGTCGTGGCAGATGGTGTCGACCAGGCGTTCGATCAGGAAGGAGGCTTCCGGACGGCCGGCGCCGCGATAGGCGTCGACCGGGACGGTGTTGGTGAAGACAGCCTTCACTTCGACGTAGATCGCCGGCGTCTTGTAGGTGCCGGCGAGCAGGGTGCCATAGAGATAGGTCGGCACGGCCGGCGCGAAGGTGGACAGATACGCGCCCATATTGGCCAAGGTGGCGACTTTGAGCGCGAGGAAGTTGCCGTCGGCGTCGAGCGCCATCTCGGCGGTGCTGACATGGTCGCGGCCGTGGGCGTCGGACATGAAGGATTCGGTGCGGTCGGCGGTCCATTTCACCGGGCGGCCGAGCTTGCCGGCGGCCCAGGTGACGATGGCTTCCTCGGCGTAGTGATAGATCTTGCTGCCGAAGCCGCCGCCAACGTCCGGGGCGACCACACGCAGCTTGTGTTCCGGCAGGCCGAGCACGAAGGCGCCCATCAGCAGGCGGATGACGTGCGGGTTCTGGCTGGTGGTGAACAGGGTGTATTCGCTGGTCGTGCGGTCGTAGTCGCCCAGGGCCACGCGGGGCTCCATGGCGTTGGGCACCAGGCGATTGTTTTCGAGGTCGAGTTTCACGACGCGGGCCGCTTTGGCGAAGGCGGCGGTGACCGCGTCCTTGTCGCCAAGGTGCCAGTCGTAGCAGACATTGCCCGGGGCGTTGTCGTGCACCTGGCCGGCACCGGGCTTCAGCGCGTCGGTGACGGTGGCGGTGCTGTGCAGGTCGGACAGCACGATGTCGATCAGCTCGGCGGCGTCGCGCGCCTGTTGCTTGGTCTCGGCGATGACGACGGCGATCGGGTCGCCGACATGGCGGACCTTGCCCTCGGCGAGGACAGGATGCTTGGGCTCGTTCATCGGCGAGCCGTCTTTGGAGTGGATCTGCCAGCCGCAGGGCAGGCCGCCGATCGCCGCCAGGTCCTCGGCGGTGTAGACCGCGACCACGCCCGGTGCTGCCTTGGCCGCTGCGGTGTCGATCGAGACGATCGTAGCGTGCGGCCGGTCGCTGCGGCGGATGATGGCGTAAGTCTGGTGCGGCCGGTTGATGTCGTCGGTGTAGTTGCCGCGGCCGGAGATGAAGCGCAGGTCTTCCTTACGGCGGACCGAAGCGCCAATGCCTTCGAACGGTGCGTTCATGGTGCTGCCCCCTCTGCGCGCGGCTGTCGCTATGGCGTGCCGCGCGTCGTTTGTTGCGCGCGGTCTAGCCCGACACAGTCGATAGCGGCGACGGTGCGTGCATCAGCGGCTGGGCCGCGTCGATCGCCTTGACGATGTTGTGGTAGCCGGTGCAGCGGCAGAGATTGCCTTCGAGCCCGTGGCGGATTTCCGCCTCCGACAGGCCCTGCGGGTTCTTGGCCACCAGGTCGACCGCTGCCATCACCATGCCGGGGGTGCAGAAGCCACATTGCAGGGCGTGATGCTCACGGAACATCTCCTGCATCACGTGCAGAGTGCCGTCGGCGGCGGCGAGGCCCTCAATGGTCAGGACACGGCTGCCATCGGCCTGGACCGCGAGCATCGTGCAGGCTTTCACCGACTGGCCGTCGACATGGACGACGCAGGCGCCGCATTGGCTGGTGTCGCAGCCGACATGCGTGCCGGTCAGCCCGAGCTTTTCGCGCAGCAATTCGACCAGGAGGGTCCGGCCCTCG
>JANXSA010000173.1 GCA_025352915.1 Rhodospirillales bacterium
TCGCCGACATCGCCCCTCAACAGGTTCAAACGGACTCCGCCAACCCCTGGGGCACCATGTCCACCGCGTCTGCCTGGGGCCAAGCCGCCATCGCCCCACCGCCCACTCGCCGCGCCGCCTACGATCCGCCGGCCCGTGCCCGCCGCACACCCGAACCCGAGCAGCCCGTGGACCCGCTGATGTCCATGCTGCTCGGCAACGGAAGGCGCGAGGGCGTGGCCGAAGCCTTCACCAAATCCATTGCCCGCAGCCTCGGCGGCTCGGTCGGCCGCAGCGTCGTGCGCGGCCTGCTGGGTTCGATCCTGAAGCGATAGCTACCCCAGCTCCGGCACCCGCCGCAGCAGCGCTGCGTGCAACTCGGCGCGCCGCGACCACAAATCACGATACCATGCCACCCGCCGCCGCGTTTGGTATGCCAGCATCCGGCGCCCGGTGACGTCCGCACGCGCCTGTTCGGCGATTGCGCGGGCGCCGGCGGGGTCTTCCACCAAGCCGATCAACCGGGCGTAAAGCGATGCGGCATCGTCGAACAGAAGGCCGTTCACGCCGTCCTCGATGCTCTCGCCGTAGACCGTCGGCGATGCCAATGCCACCGCCCGATGCGCCGCCGCCTCGATGTATTTCAGGTCTGATTTGCAACGATTGAACATTGTGTCGCGCAGTGGCATGAACGACACCTCGCAGTGCGACAGGATGTCCAGGTAGGTCGCGTAGTCGCTCAGCGGCGTGAACAGCTTGTGCGGCGTGTCCAACGCCTCGAAGAACGCGAGGTCGGCGATGACGTGGAACCGCAACGCGCCGTCCGCCGCCGCCGCCGCTTTGTTCAGCGTATCGACGTAGCCCGGCCAATCGTCCTCGCGGTTCAGCGCCGCAAACAGCAGGGTGATGCCGGCGCGGTCGGCGAAGTTCGCCACATCCGGCAAGCGCATGATGGCATTGGGGAATACCGCGATCTCCGGGTTCTCGCGCCCCAGCACCTCGGCCAAGACGGTGGTCGAGGTCTGGATCGCGTGCACCGCCCGGAAATTCTGCACGTCCGAGCGATGCAGCACCGGGATCTGCGACGGGTGGTCGTCGAACTCGCATACCACCAGCCAACCACGCGCCATCAAGCCACGCAGCCGCGCCAGCCCTTCGGCACCGAAGAACGCCGGGCGGTGCAGCACGAAGATGCCCGCCGCGTTGCCCAGCGCCGGCACCCCGTCCAGGTCATTGGTGATCACGGTGGCAATCGCCGGCTCGGTCGTCATCGCGGCCAGCGGCTCGACCACCCGCACCTCGCTGACCCCGCCAACCGCCGGCAGCATGGTCGAAAAGATGCGCAGCGGCTCCACCGCCGCGGCCGCCACGCGCCAGGCGATGTGGCGCGACCCATCCGCCACGGCCATCTCCTCGGCATCGAGCGCATGCAGCCCCGCCTGGGTGATCAAGCCATGCTGCGCCTCCACCTCGCCAAAAGGTAGCCACACGACCAATAAGCCTCCGGGTGCCAGCATCCGGCCCAACTCGGCAAGCAGCGCGACCGGCCATGCCAGCGTCTCGGCCAGTCCCGGTGCCAGCAGGATGCAATCCACCGGCGCTACCCCCGGTAGCGGCCCGGGCTCCAAGGTCAGGCAGTACACCTGGTCCAACACCGTGCAGGCCCGCTGCGCCAACGCCGGATCGGCCTCGACGCCAATCAGCCGCGCCGCCGGGTTGCGGCGCCGGTACTCCGCGCCTACCGCCCCATCGCCACAGCCCAGCAACAGCACCACGCCGGCGGAAAGCGGGATCTTGTCGGCAGGCGATGCGGGCTGAAACAGCTCGAACCGGTCGGGCGCGGGGCCGTCGGCAACAGGGGGCACCAGCATCTCCTTGATGACAACAAACTACCGCGCCGCCGCCCCGCCGGGTAGGGTTGCCCCACCACCCGAGGAACCAACCGCCATGCGCATCCGTCCCGCCGACGCCGGCGACCTGGCATCCGTCGAACGGATCGTCCGCGATGCCTATACCAAATACGTCGCCCGCATCGGCAAGCCGCCCGGCCCGATGCTGGACGATTACGCCGCCCTGATCCGCGCCCACCAGGTCTGGGTTGCCGGTGAGCCGGTCGCCGGCCTGATCGTGCTGATCCCCGAAGCCGACCACCTGCTGCTCGACAACATCGCCGTCGACCCCAGCGCCCAAGGCACCGGGCTCGGCCGCATCCTCATGGACTTCGCCGATACCGAAGCCCGGCGCCGTGGCTATAGCGAATTGCGGCTTTATACCCACGAAATGATGACCGAAAACATCGCGCTCTATAGCCGCATCGGCTGGACCGAAACCGGCCGCGCCGAACAGAACGGCTTCGCGCGGGTGTTCTTCCGCAAGGCAGTGTAGGGGAAGGAAGGCTGGGGCTTTGCCCCAGACCCCACCAGGGACCCGAGGTCCCTGGACCCTCAACCATAAGCGCCTTCGGCCAAGGGGG
>JANXSA010000181.1 GCA_025352915.1 Rhodospirillales bacterium
ATGCCCCCCTTGGCCGAAGGCGCTTCAGGGTTGAGGGTCCAGGGGTCTCGGACCCCTGGTGGGGTCGAGGGGCGAAGCCCCCGCCTTGCTTCCTCCGCCTCAGACCCTGAGTGCGTCAAACGGGCGGCGGGAGTGATCCCGCCGCCCGTTTTTGTCTGGTCTTGTGGCTGGTTTAGCGGCCGATTGCCGACATCGAGGCGACGAAGTTGTCGAAGGAGCCTTCGGCGACGCGGAACCAGGTGAGTTCGTCGGCGCGGAAGGCCTTGATGCTTTCGAGCATCTTCTTGAAGCTGGCGTTTTTGGCCGCGACTTCGTCGTAATGCGCCCAGGCAGTGTCGAAGCAGGCCTGGAGCACCGGGCGGGAGAACGGCTTGAGGACCGCGCCGCCGGCGATCAGGCGCTTGAGTGCGGGCGGGTTGCCTGCGTCGTATTTGGGCACCATCCACGAGCTGACTAGGCCGGCGGCGGATTCCACCATTGACTGGTAGCTTTTGGGCAGGGCGTCCCAGTGCTTCTGGCCGATATAAAGCGAGCCGACGGAGGCGCCCTCCCACCAGCCGGGGTAGTGGTAGAATTTTGCGACCTTGGCGAAGCCGAGTTTTTCGTCGTCGTAAGGGCCGACCCATTCGGCGGCGTCGATGGTGCCTTTCTCAAGTGCCGGGTAGATGTCGCCGACGCCGAGCTGCTGCGGGATCACGCCGAGCTTGATCAGGATTTCGCCGGCGAAACCGCCGACGCGGAACTTCAGGCCCTTGAGATCGTCGACGGTGTTGATCTCCTTGCGGAACCAGCCGCCCATCTGGCAGCCGGTGCCGCCGAAGAGGAAGCTCTTGATGCCGTAGGGCTTGTAGAATTCCTGCATCAGCTCGTTGCCGCCGCCGAATTGCAGCCAGGCGAGGTACTGGCGCTGGTTCATGGAGAAGGGCAGGCCGGTTTCGAAGACGAAGCTGGGGTCTTTGCCGAAGTAGTAGTAGGCGGCGGTCTGGCCGGCTTCGACGGTGCCGTTCTGGACGGCGTCGGCGACCTGGAGTGCGGGGACGATTTCGCCGGCGGCGAAGGTGCGGATCTGGAATTTGTTGTCCGACATCTCGGCGATGGTCTTGGCGAACAGCTCGGTGCCGCCGTACAGCGTGTCCAGCGACTTGGGGAAGCTGGAGGTCATGCGCCATTTGACCTCGGGCATCGACTGGGCGATGGCCGGGGCTGCGAGCACGGTTGCTGCCGCAGCTGCGGTGCCGAGCCCGGTCCGCCGAATAAACTTACGTCGTTCCACGTTCTTGTTACCCCCCTTGGTTTGGTTCGCGCAGGCGATTGCGGCTCAGAAATGGACGCATGCTGCCCTGGCTCCGATGTGCCGGATCAGATCATGGTATTGCAAGTGGAATCCGCCTGGAGGTTGGTATCACCAACCATCGACCCAGGCGCGCTTCTTGCCAGTGCGGGCCGGGCGTGGCGGCAGGGAGCGCAGGCCGGCGGTGATCCAGCGCCGGGTTTCGGCCGGGTCGATGACGTCGTCGACCTGGAAGTGGCTGCCGGTGTTCAGCGCGCGGCCGATATCGTAGAGTTCGGCGACGAATTTCTCGTAGGTGGCGATGCGTTCGGCGGTGTCGGCGATGGCGGCGAGTTCCTTGCGGCGGCCGAGCTTGACCTGGCCCTCGATGCCCATGCCGGCGAATTCGCCGGTGGGCCAGGAGACGGCGAAGACGCCCTTTTTCATGCCGCCGCCGGTCATGGCCAGCTTGCCGAGGCCGATCGCCTTGCGGATGATGACGAAGAACAGCGGCACGTCGATGTTGGCGCCGATCAGGTAGGTGCGGCAGCAATGGCGGACGAGGGCGGTTTTTTCCGCTTCGGGGCCGACCATGTTGCCGGGGTTGTCGTTCAGCGACAGGATCGGCAGGTCGTGGGCGTCGCACATCTGCATGAAGCGCGCGGCCTTGTCGCCGGCGTCGCTGTCGATGGCGCCGCCGAGATGCATCGGGTTGTTGGCGATGACGCCCATTGGCTTGCCCTCGATGCGGATCAGGGCGGTGATCATGCCGAGGCCCCAGCCGCGGCGGACTTCGAGCATGGAGCCCGCATCGGCGACGGTGGCGATGAGCTGGCGCATGTCGTAGCCGCGCAGGCGGCTTGCGGGGACGATGTGGCGCAGCAGGCGCTGGTCGGGGGCGGACCAGGCTTTTATCGCGCCCTGGAAGTAGGACAGGTATTGTTTGGCGACCTGGACCGCCTCGGGCTCGTCGGCGACGGCAATGTCGACCACGCCGCTGGGGACCTGGACCGACATTGGGCCGATTTCTTCGGGGCGGTAGACGCCGAGGCCGCCGCCCTCGATCATTGCCGGGCCGGCCATGCCGATATTGGCGTTGGCGGTGGCGATGATGACGTCGCAGCAGCCGAGCATGACCGCGTTGCCGGCGAAGCATTTTCCGGAGGTGACGCCGATCAGCGGGGCGCCGCCGGAGAGTGCCGCGAAGCGGTAGAAGGTGTCGGTTTCGGAGCCGCCGGTGGCGTCGGAATCGCTGCCGCGGCCGCCGCCGCCTTCGGCGAACAGCACCAGCGGGATGCGCAGCTCGTGCGCCAGTTCGAAGAAGCGGTCCTGTTTGCGGTGGCCGTTGCGGCCCTGGGTGCCGGCCATCACGGTGTAATCGTAATGGGCGACGGCGGCGCGGCCTTGGGCTTCGGGGAAGTCGGCGCCGTTGATGGTGGCGAGGCCGAGGATGATGCCGTCGGCGGGGGATTCGTCGACCAGCTGCTCGACCGTGTGGGTGCGGCGGCGGGCGGCCAGGGTGAGGGCGCCGTATTCGATGAAGCTGCCGGGGTCGGTGAGGTCGGCGATGTTTTCGCGGGCGGTGCGCTGGTTGGTGGCGCGGCGGCGGGCGACGGCGCGGGGGCGGGCGGCGTCGGTGGTGCGGCGCTGGCGTTCGAGGACTTCGGCGAGGTCGGGGCGGATGTAGTCGAGGTCGATCTTCTTTTCGGCCTGGACGGTGCCGGCGAGGTCGAGGCGTTCCTCGATGAAGGCCAGGGCGGCGCCTTCGAACACGGTCTCGCCGGCTTCGACAGCGAAGCCGCGGACGATGCCGGGGGTGCTGGCTGCGATGCTGTGCTGCATCTTCATCGCCTCCATCACCATGATCTCCTGGCCCGGCTGGACGGTGGCGCCGTCGGGCACGGTGAGCGAGACGATGGTGCCTTGCATCGGGGCGCGCAGGGGGGTGGTGCCTTCTGGGCCCATGGCCTCGTCGCTGGATGCTGTCTCGGCTTCCTCGGCGGCGGCTTCCTTGCCGTATTGGACGATGGCGAGGGGGTCGCGGGTTTCGAGGCGGGCGCCGGCACGTTTGGGGGCGGCGGCGCCGGCGGGGGTGAACCATTTTGCCGGGCCGGGCTCGGCGGCGGTCAGGTCGGCGATGTGTTCGGCGACGAAGTTGGTGTGCAGCCGGCCTGCGAGCAGGGCGGGATGCTTGAGCAGGGCTTGCAGGAACGAGATGTTCGACGCGGCGCCGGCGAGGCGGAATTCGGCCAGGGCTCGGCCGGCTTTGGCGGCGAGCAGGGCGAAGT
>JANXSA010000188.1 GCA_025352915.1 Rhodospirillales bacterium
CCCAACACGAACAACAAGATCACCAGGCCCAGCACCAGTTCGGTATGCTGGGTATAGGCCACCGAAACATCGTTCAGCACCCGCAGCAGCACGGTGCCAACCATCGGCCCCAGGAACACCTTCGACCCGCCCATCAGGATCATGAAGATCGCCTCACCCGACGTGGTCCAAAACGCAAAGTTGGGATAGGCGCCAGAGACGAACAGCGTCAGCAGGATGCCGCCAACCGCCGCGATACAGGCCGAGATCACAAACGCCACCAGCTTGGCGCGATACACGTTGATCCCCAGAAACGCCGCCCGCGTGTGGTTATCGCGAATCAGCCGCAGCGTAGCGCCAAACGGCGAGACCGTAACTTGGCGCAGGATCGCCAGGCACACGACAAAGCACACGCAACAGAACACATAGAGTTGGAACCGGTCCGCCAGGTTGATGCCAAGAAACACCGGCCGCGGAATGCCGCCCATCAGCCCCTGGTCGCCACCGGTGAAATCCACCCAGCCGAGGATCGAGTTATAGATCAGCATCTGGAACGCCAGCGTCAGGAACGCGAAATAGATCTCGTTCAGCCGCACACAGATCGCCCCGATCACCAGCGCCAGCACAGCGGTGAACGCCAGCGCAAACCCAAACGCCAGCGGGATCGAGAAATGCCCGGACTGCATCGCCAGCCCGAACGCATAGGCGCCGGAGGCAAAAAACATCGCATGCCCGAACGACACCAGCCCGGTGGTGCCGATCAACAGGTTCAGCGACATCGACAACAGGGCATAGGCCATGCCGAACATGATGAAATCGCGCAGCGACGCCGAGGTCCCCAGCGCCGGCAACAGCGCCAACACCAGCAGCCCACCGGCCGCAACCAGCAGGTCGCGCTTCCACGACGCCGTCATCGGACTTCCTTGCCGAACAGCCCCGATGGCTTGAACACCAGCACCAGAATCATGATCAGGAACATCACCCCGTCGACAAACAGCGGAAAACCGATGCTGCCGAACGAGCGCGTGAGCCCCAACAACATCGCCGCCACAAACGCCCCAACGATCGAGCCCATGCCGCCAATCACGGTGACGATGAAACTCTCGATCAGGATCGAAAACCCCATCCCCGGCGACAGCGTGCGCACCGGCGCCGCCAGCGCCCCGGCCGCCCCGGCCAGCATGCTGCCAATCCCGAACACCGCGGCGAAATACACATTCACCCGAATACCCAGCGCGGAAACCATCGGCGCGTTCACCGCCGCCGCCCGCACGATCTTGCCAAACCGCGTCAGCCCAATGACCGCCCACAACGCCAGCCCGATCGCCAGCGATGCCCCAAGCAGGAACAGATAGAACGGCGGCACCACGCCCCCCAGGATGCGCAGCGGCGGCACCCGGAATTCCGGCGGCATGCCCATCGACAGCGCGCTCGGCCCCCAGATGATCTTGGCCGTGTCATCGGCGATCAGAATCACCGCGTAGCAGACCAGCAACTGCATCAGCACGTTGGAGCCATACACCCGGCTCATCAACAATCGCTCAAACAATATGCCGAGAATGCCGACCGCTATCGAAGCGCCCACCACCGCGACAAAATAATTGCCGGTCAGCCGGTAGATCGACAGCGCGATATAGGCACCCGCCATATACAGCGAGCCATGCGCGAAATTGGTGATGTTGAGCACGCCAAAGATCAGCGTGACCCCCGACGCGATGAGAAACAACAACATGCCGATGATCATGCCGCTGGTCAGCTGCGTGACGATGCACGAGGCACCGCTCACGCAGCGCAGCAACGCGTCGAGGTCCATCCTGGATTTGCTTCAGAAGATCAGGTGTAGCCCTGCTTCTTCTTCCACTGCTTCTCCAAATCGTTGATCGGCCCCCAATCGGCGCCCTGGAACCCGGTGATGTACGGGTCCTTGGACAGCGAAAGCCCATAGCCGATGATATAATCGGTCAGCGTATTATCCTCGGCGCGCATCGTAAGCGAGCCCTTGGCGCCGAAATGCGACTTGATGGTCATGCCCTTGATGGCATCGGACAGCTTCTTGCCATTGGTATCGCCATTGGTCGCCTTCAGCCCGGCGACCACGAACTCGGCGGCCACCGCGTTCTCCCAGCTCCAGTTGGTCGGCTTGGACTTGTTCAGCGCCACATAGGAGTCGTACCAGGCTTGGTTCTCGGCCGTCGCCGGGATGGTGCGGTTATAGCGCCCGCCGGAATGCACGCCGGGCGGGAACTGCTTGACCTCGTCCACCACGCCGTAATCGCCCAGATTCACCATGAAACAGGTGAGCTTGTCGAACAGCGCATACAGATTGCCCTGGTCGATGAACGCCACCAGGTCACCGCCCCACAGCGCCGAATACACCGCATCGGCGCGCGCGTTCAGCACCTTGGTCACCACCTCGGTGTAGTCCGGCTGGAACAGCTTCGGCCAGGCTTCCTCCACCACCTTGATGTTGCCGTCGAAATAGTTGGCGTATTCCATGAACTCGGCCGTGTTCGACCGGCCATAGGCATAGTCGGGCGAGCAGGTCAGCCAGCGCTTGAGGTTCTTCGCCTTGGCCACCGTCGCCGCATACTGCCCGCCGCCGATCGCGTCATGGATGCCCTGCCGCGCGCTGCGAAACGCGGTGGGAACATGCAGCTTGGGGTCGGCCGTCAGGCTCGAAGTCTCCGAGTTCGAATGGATGCACAGCGCGCCGACCTCGCGGATCACCTCCTGCACCGCAAACGCCGCCGACGAAGCCTCGGCATCGATGATGATGTGGCAACCGTCGTTGTTGATCAGGTCGCGCGTCACCTTGGCGGCTTCCTGCGGCGCGCCCTTGGAATCGCGCACCACCAGCTCGATGCGGCGCCCATTGATCCCACCAGCGGCGTTCACCTTGTCGAACACCGTCTTCAGCCCGCCCACGCTCGACACGCCCAACAGCGCCACCCGGCCCGACAGGATCGTCGGCACGCCGATCTTGATCGCCCCGGTCTGCGCATAGCCGATCGACGGCAACGCCAATGTCGCGGTAGCCGCCGTCAATACGCTGCGCCGGCTCAGACCCTTGGTGCGGCGTGTCGTGTCCTGGCGCATCTTCAAACTCCCCAATTTTCTGTTCGTTGATCGCAATTATGGCGGAACCTCACGGAATTTGCGCGCTCGGTCAAGCAGTTCCCCACAGACTTAGTGATTAAAAGTTTTCTTCTTTTTTCAAAAAAAGTTCTTTTTTGAAAAAAAGAACCAAAAAACTTTTATCCATCAGTTGCGGGCTAGACGCCGCGGCATCGGGCTAGCGTGTGCTCACGCAATCGCGCGGCGGCTTGGACTTGCAGACATAACGATATCCTTATATTTGACCGCCGAGATCACAGGAGCTCAGGCCATGAACGACTATAAGGTAAAGGACATCTCACTGGCCGAATGGGGTCAGAAAGAGATCTCGATGGCCCAGGACGAGATGCCCGGCCTGATGGCCATCCGCGCGGAATACGGCACCTCCAAGCCGCTCGCCGGTGCCCGCATCGTCGGTTGCCTGCACATGACCATCCAGACCGCCGTGCTGATCCAAACGCTGGAACACCTCGGCGCCACCGTGCGCTGGTCGTCCTGCAACATCTTCTCCACCCAGGACCACGCCGCCGCCGCCATTGCCGCCGCCGGCACCCCGGTCTTTGCCTGGAAAGGCATGGACGAGGAAGAATTCTGGTGGTGCATCGAACAGACCCTCAAAGGGCCAGACGGCTGGCTCCCCAACATGATCC
>JANXSA010000197.1 GCA_025352915.1 Rhodospirillales bacterium
TGTTCACAAAAAGAAGACTTCCTTCCCTAAAAACTTTCCTACCCCCCCCTTGCATCACCCTATCAGACGCTATATATAACCAATCAATGTTAGCAACCGCCCTCCTCGCCGACCTCCGCGCAATCGCGCACCACGCCGCCCCCCACGGGGCTGTGGCGCTTTGGCACGCCTTGATCGTGGCCGCTCTCGACCGCCTGCTGGCCAGCCTCCAGGCCGCCTTCGCCTTCTGGCAATCCGGCCAACGCACCGAGCCCGCGCCGCGCACCTGCCCCGCCCGCGCCCATGCACCCCGGATCCGTTCGCGCAGCACCACCACGCCGCGAATCCGCCCGGCGCACCAGGTCCCGCCCACCCACCTGACGCCCGCCCACCCGCCGCGCGCGCCAGCGATGCCGAAACCGGCACACACCTCGCCCGATCGCGCAAAATTTTCAAACGCCCCGCTTCCCTTGTCACCAATGCACGCCTATATCATTACGTTATCAAAACATAATCGCATCCCCGCCCCTTCCGCAACCGCGCACTTGCCGCCATAAGCCTCGTTTCCCTGGAGGTGCCGCATGAACAAACCCGTCCTGCTGATCACCCGTCAGCTCCCCGATGCCGTCGCCGCCCGGGCCCAGGAAAAATTCGACGCCCGCCTGAACCAGCCGGACGGTCAATGGTCCCCCGGCGAAATCGTCGAACTCGCCCAAGGTGCAGACGCCATCCTCTGCTTCTCCACTGACCGCTTGGGCGCCGAAACCATCGCCGCCCTGCCCGCCTCGGTAAAAGCCATCGCCACCTGCTCCGTCGGCTACGACCACATCGACCTCGCCGCCGCCCGCGCCCGTGGTATCCCGGTCGCCAACACCCCCGAAGTCCTCAGCGTCGCCACGGCGGAGATCGCCATGCTGCTGATCCTGATGTCCGCCCGCCGCGCCGGCGAGGGCGAGCGCCTGGTCCGCAGCGGCCAATGGAAGGGCTGGGCGCCGATGCTCCTGCTCGGCACCCAAATCAGCGGCAAGCGCCTCGGCATCCTCGGCATGGGCCGCATCGGCCGCGAACTCGCCAAGATGGCCAGCGGCTTCGGCATGACCATCCATTACCGCAACCGCACCCGCCTCGCCCCCAACCTGGAACAAGGCGCCACCTGGCACGACAACGACGAAACCTTCCTGGCCAACTGCGACGCCCTGGCCATGACCGCCCCCGGCGGCCCCGGCACCCTGAAATGGCTCAACGCCGAACGCCTCGCCATGCTCCCCCCCGGCGCCATCGTCGCTAATGCCGCGCGCGGCTCCCTGGTCGATGACGCCGCCCTGCAAGCCGCCCTGCGCTCCGGCCAGGTCGGCTTCGCCGGCCTCGATGTCTACGACGGCGAACCCAACCTCAATGCCGGCTATTTCGGCATCGAAAACGTCGTCCTCCTCCCCCACATGGGCAGCTCCACCACCGAAACCCGCGCCGCCATGGGCAATCTCTGCCTCGACGCCATTTCCGCCGTCCTCGCCGGCGAAACGCCCACCAACCTCATCAGTTGAACCCCGGCAACCACCCCGCATGGGCGGCAGCAATCGCCATCAGCGAAAGGACCAACGCCACCAAGGTAAACCCGGCATTCCACCCCGTCGTCACCCGCCACGGATCAGCCCCCGTCCACCGGGCGGTCGCCAACGCACTGGCCGAAAACGGCGTCATCCCAACCCCCACCCCCCACCCCAACATGCAGGCAAACGCCAACACCGCCGGCGCCACCCCCAACACCGCCGGATCAGGCACCGCCGCCCCGATGATCGCCACCACCGCAATCGGGTTCAAACCAAGCAACGACGTCGCGATTAAAACCACCGGCACCGCCAACGGCACCAGCACCCCACCCCCCGGCATCACCCCCGCCAACCCACCCGCCGGCAACGCCATCCCCAGCGTCACCCCCAAGAACCCGCTGCACGCCAACAATGCCGCCTCGCCCCGAAACGACGGCAACCGCGCATGAAACCCCCGCACCCGCCGGACAAACAACGCCGCCCGCCGCCGCCGCAACTGCATCAGCGTCCACCCCGCCCCCACCACCGGCACCGCCGCAGTCACCCCGGTCGCCAACGACACCGAGAACCCAACCGCAACCGCCTCCGCCAACAGCATCACCAGGCCGACAATCCCGACAATCCGCAGATGCACCGTCCAACGCCCAGCCCCCGCCACCGCCGCCTCTGACCGCCCGCCCTCCAGCCGATCCACCACCGCCCCGGCCAGCAACAGCAGCATCGCCATCGCAAACGCCACCGGCAGCACCGGCCGCAAATCAGCCGCCGGCACCGCCGCCCCCACCACCACCGTCATGATGTTCAACGGACTCCAACAGTTCATCGTGGCAAACCCGCGATAAGCCCCCATCACCAACCGCCGCACACTCTCCCGCCCGGCCCCCGCTCGCGTGACCATCGCCCCCATCAGATCAATCGCGCCATAGGACAGGATCATGCCGAACAGATGCGCCCCGCCCGTCACCGCGAGATACCGCCGCCCCGCCGGCTGGGCCACCAGATGCGCCCCGGATCGCCGCACCGTGCCGCTCCGCTCGGCGGCATCGCGCAGGCATCCCAACGCCAGGAAAAACGCCGCATAAGCCGCCCCCCTTCGCCACCCGGCCTCCAATGCCGCGACCGGATCGGCCGACATCGCAACCGCCGCCATCCCGCCCAGCACCAGGGCGAGCGAGACGATGCGAATCGCCCGGCGCTGGCGCGAAAACTCGAGTGCCAGGAACAGTGCAATCGCGGCACCCGCCACGCTGCCGGCGGCGCGCAGCCCGCCAAGCTGGTCGGCCAGGGTCGCGGCCCAGGCGAGCAGGAACAGCCAGGCGCTTAAGCGGATCGTCATCGCCCCAGCATCGCACCCGCCCCCTGGACAGTCGATCCACCTGCCGCGACTGTGGCGCGCCATCAATGGGGATTGCCATGCTGTTCGACTTCGAGACGCTGTCCACGCAGGAGCGCTACAAGCTGCTGGTCTCCACCGTGGTGCCGCGGCCAATTGCCTGGGTGGTGACCCAGGATCCCGCCGGCGTGCTGAATGCAGCACCCTATTCGTTCTTCAATGTGTTCTCCGCCGATCCCCCGGTGATGGTGATCGGCATCGGCGGCCGCAAGCCGGGCGACGTGAAGGACACCGGTCAAAACATCCGCGAAACCGGCCAGTTTAGCGTGTGCCTGGTCAATCACGACACCTCCGCCCAGATGAACATTACCGCCATCGACTTTCCGCCCGAGGTGGACGAGATCGCCGAGGCCGGGCTGACCACCGCGCCGAGCACCCGGATCAAGCCGCCGCGCATTGCCGAAAGTCCGGTGGCGTTCGAGTGCGAGCGCTACATGGTGCTCGAGCTGAACACCGACCGGGCGCTGGTGCTCGGCCGCGTGGTGGCGATGCATGTGCGTGACGACTGCGTGCTGGACGCCGCGCGCTGCTACATCGACACGCCGAAGCTGGACCTGATCGGGCGAATGCACGGGGCCGGCTGGTACGCGCGAACGACGGAGCTGTATGAACAGCCGCGGATTCCGCTGGGTGATTGGCCGGTCAGGGACTGACGCATGGCGCTGCCGCTGCTGCGGCCGCTGCGATGCCGACCGGTGGCGCTGTTATGGGGCGGGCTGGCGGGATCGGCGATCGGCGACGAGTTGTTCCGCGTGGTGCTCGGCTATGTCGCGGTGCGGGCACTCGGCGAGGCGGCGGGGTACCTCGCGGTGGCGCAGGCGGCGGCGACGCTGCTGGTGCTGTTGCTGGGGGCGCGAGCGCTCGACCGGACGCCGCCGCTGCGGGTGATGTTGGCCGCCGACCTCGCGCGGGCGGCGGTGTTGGC
>JANXSA010000216.1 GCA_025352915.1 Rhodospirillales bacterium
CGATGTCATCGACCCCCTGACCATCCGCCTCACCCTCAAGCAACCGGCCTCCCAGCTCCTCGCCCAGCTCACCGACCGGGCGGGCATCATGATCTCGCCCAAGGCCGCCGAGGCCGCCGGGGAAAAATTCGGCCTCAGCCCGGTCTGCGCCGGCGGCTATGCCTTCGACAGCCGCGTGCCGCAGGACCGCATCGTCCTGAAGCGCTTCCCCGGCCACTACAACGCCGCCAACTACCACTTCGACCGTGTCACCTACCTGCCGATCCCCAATTCCTCGGTCCGCCTGGCCAACCTCCAGGCCGGCACGCTGGATATCGCCTTCGTCGCCCCGACCGACGTCGCCGCCGTCAAGAAGGACCCCAAGCTCGCGCTGACCGTGTGGGACGCGCTCGGCTACACCGGTATCAACTTCAACCTCGCCAACGGCCCGGCCGCCGACACCATCACCGGCAAGCACGCCCTCGTCCGCCAAGCCTTTGAACTTACACTCGATCGCCAGACCATCAGCGACGTCGTCTTCGCCGGCATGCTCACCCCAACCGCCCAGGCGAACCCGCCAACCTCGCCGTTCTACGTCCCCGCCATCCAGCCCCCGGCCCGCGACATCGCCCGTGCCAAGGCGCTCCTCGCCCAAGCCGGCATCACCGGCCGCATCCCGGTCGACCTCACTGTCACCAACGCTCCGGAAGCCCAGCAAGCCGCCGAGGTCATCCAGTCGATGGCAGCCGAGGCCGGCTTCGACGTCAAGCCAAAGGTCATGGAATTCGCCTCCTCGCTCCAGGCCGGCTACAAGGGCGAGTTCCAGGCCTACATGATCGGCTGGTCCGGCCGCTCGGACGCCGACGGCAACATGTGGCCGCAAATGCACTCCAAAGGCGCCTTCAACTATGGCAAGCATCTAAATTCCACCATGGACGCCCTGCTTGACGAGGCCCGCGTCGCCACTTCCGTCGCCGACCGCCGCGCCATCTATGCCAAGGTGTGGGACCTCCAGCGCGCAGACCTGCCGCTGATCTACCTCTACGCCACCAAAAACATCGTCGGCACGCAGAAAACCGTCCAAGGCCTCAGCCTGGTCCCGGATGGCCTGCTGCGCCTCGGCGGCACCAAGTTCGGCAACTGAAGCAAGGCCAGGGCGCTGCCCTGGACCCGCTGGGGCCTTCATGAAGGCCTCGACACCCCCTTGGCCGAAGGCGCTTTATGGTTGAGGGTGCAGGGGTCTCGGACCCCTGCTGGGGTCCAGGGGCAAAGCCCCTGGCCTTACTTAAGGAACCAATATGACGCGGCAGATGACCATGGTGGGCTTTCTCCAGGCCCAGAACTGCACCAACCTCGCCATGTCCTGGCGCCACCGCGACAGCCGCACCGACTTCATGTCGGCCGATTTCTACCAGGAGATCGGCCGCACCCTTGAGCGCGGCAAGTTCCATCTCGGCTTCTTCGACGACCGCCTGGCCCTGCCCGACCGCTACACCGGCGACCACGCCCACGCCATCCAGAACGGCATCCGCGTGGTCAAGCTCGACCCGATCGCGGTGCTGATGGCGATGGGCATGGCCACCACCCGCCTCGGCCTCGGCGCCACCTGCTCCACCACCTATTACGAGCCGTTCCACGTCGCCCGCCAGTTCGCCACGGTGGACCACCTCACCGGTGGCCGCGCCGCCTGGAACGTCGTCACCTCGCTCAACGAGGGCGAGGCCTGGAACATGGGCCGCGACGAGGTTGCCGAGCACGACAGCCGCTATGATCGCGCCGACGAGTTCCTCGAGGTCGTGACCGGCCACTGGAAATCCTGGGACGCCGACGCCCTGGTGGTCAACAAGGACACCGGCCTGTTCGCCCACCCGGACAAGGTCCACCGCCTCGACCACCGGGGAAAAAACTTCAACTCCCGCGGCCCCTTCACCGTGCCGCGCACGCCCCAGGGCCACCCGGTCATCATCCAGGCCGGCCAGTCCGGCCGCGGCCGCCGCTTCGCCGGACGTTGGGCCGAGGTGATCTTCGCCGGCGGCGGACCGCTCGCCGTTCAGCAAAAGGGCTACACCGCCGTCAAGGACGAGATCGCCGCCGCCGGGCGCGACCCCGAACAGGTCCATCTCTGCACCCTGGTCCACACCGTCTGCGCCGCCACCCGCGCCGAGGCCGAGGACAAGATGGCCTATATCGAAACCCTGCCGCTCGAAATCGACGCCCTCTCGCTGCTGTCGGAGGCGCTGAACTTCGATTTCGCCACCAAGGGCATGGACGAGCCTTTCTCCGACGCGGAAATGGCCAGCATCGGCGGCATCCAGACCATGCGCGACCGCGTCGTCCAGGCCAGCGGCACGAAAAACCCCACCACCCGCGACTTCATCACCATCACCGGCCGTGGCCGCCCGCACGGCGCCCTGGTCGGTGGCCCCCGCGACATCGCCGACAAGCTGGAAGAACTCTTCATCAACCGCGGCTGCGACGGCTTCGTCGTCGCCGCCACCCATGTCCCCGGCGCCTACGCCGATTTCGTCGACCACGTGGTGCCGGAACTCCAGCGTCGCGGGCTGTATCACCTTGATTACAAGGGAAAGACCCTACGTGAAAACCTGGGGATGGCGATGCCCACTTGACGCCGGCCGGCGCGAGCAAGTCCGGGGAGCCGCCGCTACATCAGCAATTCCAACGCCAAGACGCCAAGAAGGTCAGCCAAGGGCGCCAAGAGGCTCTTGGCGTCCTTCCGATCTACCTTGGAGCCTTGGCGTTGAAGACTCGCTGCGCCTTGCGCCTGGCCGGACCGCCGCTCAGCACGCCAGCTCAGCGTCAGTTCGACGGGTTCATGATCATCATCAAGATCATCGCGCCGGCGGCCAAGGCCGACAACGCCACCGGCAACAACAGCAGCGTGCCCAACCGCGCCCGGCCGCGCAAGCGCACCCCCCAGGCGGCCCACGGCATCGAGAACACCACGCCCAGCATCGCCGCCCAGATCAGGATGTTGAACGACGTAACCGTGCCGTCGGCCAGCCCGATAATAAAGAATGCCAGTGCCACCAACCCGGCGACGACATTAATCGCAAACAGCGTGCCAAACATGATCATCGCGCGATCCTATCCCGTCGGGGCTCCCCTGGCGACCACCCCCCCTTGAGCATCACACCCCGCGCGGCGCATGTTCACTCGTCCCCCAGGGAGGAACGATAATGGACGACCCCGGCCAACCCGTCGCCTACATGGAGCGAACGCGGCTCTACTACCGCGCCCTCGGCTACAAGGCCGACTACCAATGGGCGCACCACGACGACGTCCCCTTCACCCGCCTCGCCAAACCCTTGGCCCAATCGCGCATCGCCCTGCTGACCACCGCCAGCCCGCTCGACGGCTCGAACGTCGATGCCAAGAAATGGCGCCACGTCTGGTCCGCCCCGGTCGACCCGGCCCCCGAAGCCCTGTCCACCGACGACCTGGCCTGGGACCGCGAATCCACCCACACCAAAGACCGCGAAAGCTTCCTCCCCCTCGCCGCCGCCGCCGAATTGGCCGCCGAGGGCCGCTTCGCCGGGCTCACCCCGCGCTTCCACGGTGCACCCTCCGAATACAGCATCCGCAAAACCAACACCCAGGACGCGCCCGAAATCCTGGCCCGCCTGCGCCAGGACGGGGCCGACGCCGCCATCCTCTGCGCCATCTGACCGGTGTGCCATCAGACCGTGAGTCTGATCGCCCGATATCTGGAACAAAACGGCATCCCCACGGTGGTCATCGGCTCCGCCCGCGACATCGTCGAATACTGCGCCGTGCCACGCTTCGTCTTCACCGACTTCCCCCTCGGCAACCCCACCGGCCTGCCCTGGCAGCCCGACATGCAAAAAACCATCGTCGCCCAGGCGCTAAACCTGCTGGAAACCGCCACCGCCCCCCGCACCACGATCACCGCGCCCTTCACCTGGAACGGCACCCCCGACTGGCGCGGGGTTTACAACCGAGTCACCCCGGAAAACGCGGAATACCTGGCGCGGAAAGGCGAGGAACGCCGGCGCAAGATGACGGCAAAAGCACCGATCAAGGAGTAAGCGCGTTCTTTTTGTGAACAAAAAGAACCAAAAAAACTTTATCCATTTGCTCGGATTAACATCGTGACTCCCGACGCCCATGAATGAAGTTTTTTTGCTACTTTTTTGTTCACAAAAAGTAA
>JANXSA010000224.1 GCA_025352915.1 Rhodospirillales bacterium
GCCCCTGGACCTTCAATTCATAAGGTCCAGGGGCTTGGCCCCTGGTGGGTCTGGGCAAAGCCCAGCCTTCCTCCTTCAATCCTTTGTCCACACGAAAGAACTAGGCTACAGCCCGCCTGCATCCCCCGTGAGGTCCAACGACGCCAGATGAGTTTGCGCCGCAATATGTTGTGGATGGCGGCGTCGCAAGGCAGCGCCTTCGTGGTGCAGTTCGGCACCACGGTGGTGATCGCCCGGCTGCTCAGCCCATACGAAATGGGCGTCTTCGCCGCGGCGCTGGCGGTGCTCGGATTGCTGGCGGTGATCCGCGGATTCAGCCTGGGCAACTACGTGATCCGCGCCACCGCCCTGACACCGGCGCTCCTTGATACAGCCTTCACCATCAATGCGTTGCTGGTGATGTTAGTTGGCGCCGCCGTGGTGATGCTAAGCCTGCTCGGCGGCGTCGTGCTGGACGACTCGGGCGTGCGACAGGTCCTTATGCCGATAGCTTTAGCTCCCGTCTTGAGCCTGTTCGAGTTCCGGCCGGCCACGGTGATGGAGCGGCAAGGCCAGTTCGGGGCGCTTGCGGTGCTGAACCTCGTGCGCACCCTGGTGGGCAACGGGCTCGCCATCGGGCTGGCCTACGAGGGCTACAGCTACATGAGTCTGGCATATGGCCAACTTGCCGGCAGCCTGGTGGGGGCGGTCGGGTTCAGCGTGCTGGGTTGGCGGCATGTCAGCCTGCGCATCGGGCTGGCGGACTGGCGGCCCATCCTGCGCTATGGCTGGCACATGCTTGCCATCTCGGGCGCCAGCGCCACTGCGACACGACTGGCTGAACTGGCCCTGGCGCGGATGATGGGGCTGGTTGCGCTGGGGATGTATTCCCGGGCAACCGGATTGGCGAACGTCGCCTGGGAACACATCAACATGGTGATTTCCCGCGCGCTGTTTGTCGACCTGGCGGAACAACATCGCCAAGGCAGGTCGTTGCGCTACAGCTACTTGCGGGTGGTGACGCTCTCAACGGCGGTATTCTGGCCCGCCTTTGTTGGACTGGCAGTGCTGGCTGGCCCGCTGCTGTTATTGCTGTACGGGCCAAAATGGATGGACGCACAGCTGCCGCTGTCGCTGCTCGCGCTGTCCATGGTACCCGCGGCGACCATGCTCGCGGCGGGTGGCGTGCTGGTGGTGACGGAACGCACCGCCGAACAGATGCGCCTTGAGACGATCCGCTCGGCGGTTGGGCTGCTGCTGTTCCTGGCCGGTTGCATGGTTGGATTAGCCTGGGTCGCGGCCGCGCGGCTATTGGAGTCCATCCTCGCATACGTCCTCTACCGCCGGCCGGTGCAGCAGATGACCCAAACGCGGGAGCGTGATTTCCTGCCAATCTACCTGCGCAGCGCCGGATTGACCGTTGCGGCCGTCGCGCCGTCGTTCCTGCTGATGGCCTGGCACGATTGGAGCCCCGAGGCACCGTTGGGACCGATCGGCCTGTCCGTTCTCGCTGGCATCGCCCTATGGTCGCTCGCGCTGTATCTGATGGGCCACATCCTGGTGCAAGAGGCGCGGACGCTGCTGGGCCAGCTCAACCAGCGGCTGATGGCACGGCGTTCCCGATAATGCCGCGCTGCCGGTGACCGGCGCCGCGCCAAACCAGCCGGCCATGGCGGGATAACGGTCGGGCGGCGGTCATCCAAGGGGGGCAGGCGGGCCTGACCGTCGCTAAACCGCCAGATACTTCCGCTTAACCTCATCGTTGGCCATCAGCGCCGCTATCTCGCCGGTATAGACCACATGCCCCTTGTCGATCACCACGGCATGGGTCGCGATATCCAGGCAGAAATGCAGGTTCTGCTCGGCGACAATCAAGGTCACGCCCATCTCGCGCAGTTGCAGCACCAATTCGCCAATACGCTCGACGATCACCGGCGCCAATCCCTCGCTGGGCTCATCCAGCAGCAATAGCGCCGGATTGCCCATCAGCGTGCGCGCGATGGTCAGCATCTGCTGCTCGCCGCCTGACAACCGCCCAGCCATGCGGGTGCGCATCCCAGCCAGGATCGGGAACACCTCCCAGATGCGCGCCAGCGTCCAATCCTGGCGCCCGCTCACCCCCGGCTTGGCGCCGATCAACAGGTTGTCCTCGACGGAATGCTCGGGAAACACCTGCCGGTCCTCGGGCACATAGCCAATCCCGGCGCGTGCCACCCGGTCGGCGGCACGGCCCTGCATGGCAACGCCTCGCACCTTGATGGTGCCGCGCCGCGGCGGCGCCAGGCCGATGATCGCCTTCATCGTCGTGCTCTTACCCGCGCCGTTGCGGCCAAGCAACGCCAGCGACTGGCCCTGTTCCACCGCCAGAGTCACACCGAACAGGATCTGGCTGGCACCATAAAAAACATCGATGCCCTCGACCTCGAGGATCCGCCCGCTCATGCCCGCACCTTATCGGCCGACTTGCCGAGATAGGCCTCGATCACCTGCGGATTGCTGCGGATCGCCTCGGCATCGCCCTCGGCCAGGACCGAGCCATAGGATAGCACGCGGATCGTCTGGGCCACCTTGAAGACGATATCCATGTCGTGCTCGATGAACACCAGGGTCAAGCCGCCCTCGCGCCACAGCCGCTGCACCGTCTCGATCATCTGCCAGCGCTCGTCCGGCCCCATCCCGGCGGTCGGCTCATCCAACAGCAACACCTTGGGTTCCAGCGCCAGCGCCAACCCGATATCGAGCAGCTTCTGATCGCCATGGCTAAGATTGGCGCTGATGATATCCGCCGAATGGGTCAGTTGCAGCCATTCCAGCAAATATTCGGTGCGCGCCGCGATATCGGCCTCGGCAAAACGCGCGAACATCCGCATCTCCCGCCCGCGATGCGCCTGCACCGCCGAAGCCAGGGCCTCGCGCACCGTCAGCGTCGGGAACAGGCTGGCGATCTGAAACGCCCGGCCGATGCCGCGATGCACGATCGCCCGCGGCGCCATGCCGGCGATATCCGTCCCGTCCAGCAGAATGCGCCCGGCATCGGCGCGAAACCGCCCAGTGATCAGGTTGAACAACGTGGTCTTGCCCGCGCCATTCGGACCGATCACCGCGGTCAGCGAGCCAGCCGGAAAATCCAGGCTGACATCGCGCGTCGCCGCCACGCCACCGAACGACTTGCTGACATGTTCAAGCTTCAGCATTGCCGCCTACCTGTCGCGCCGCAGGGCTGCCTGCCGCCGGTTCTCGAACCAGTCGGCC
>JANXSA010000239.1 GCA_025352915.1 Rhodospirillales bacterium
TGGCTTTTGTCGAGCGTTGGTGCACTTACAATTCAGAAGTTCAACGATATCAGAGAGTTATTCTAAATCGCAATACACAAATCTCTGCGATTCCAATGACTTAAATTCCAAGTGCACCAAGGGAGCATGCAAACCTGTGGGGGTTTGTTCCTGCTGGGGTAAGTCTTGGGCTCACGGGGAGAAGGTGAGCTGGTGGCGAAGCTGGTGTGGCGGGTGAAGCTGGTGGCGGAATTGCAGGCTGGGGTAACGACGGAGGTGGAGGTCGGCCGGCTCGAGCGCGATGAACAGGCCAGCGTGGCCGACCTTGGACTGCGGCTGGCAGAGGCAAAGCAGATCACAGCGGCGCTCCAGGCAGAGATGGTGCCGAGGCAGGTGACCGTGGTGGGCGAGCGTCATCGCTTGTGCGCGACATGTGGATGCGTGTTGGCCAGCAAGGGCTACTATCCTGCGACGTTCCGCTCTTTGTTCGGCGACCTGCCGGTCCGAGTTCGGCGCCTGCTCGCCTGTCCCTGCTGCCAGGGTCCAGGAGAAGCAAAGAGCTTCGCCGTGCTCGACCTCGAGGCGGCGACTGTGGCGCCTGAACTGGCCTACGTGACGGCCCGGTATGCGGCACTGGCGCCGTTCGGCCAGGTCGCAGCGTTGCTGTCGGAGTTGCTTCCGATCAGCGGGGCGCAGAACGCCGGCACGGTGCGGAACAGGACGTTGCGGGTCGGCGAGGCCGTTGTGCAGCGGCATGTCACCGAGACGGCGCAGCAGACGGCAGCGAAGCCAACCGAACCGGTCGTGGTTGGGCTGGATGGCGGCTACATCCGCAGTCGGCACCGGCAGGAGGAGCGGCACTTTGAGGTGGTCGCGGGCAAGGTGATCGACGCTCGTGGCACCCAGTCCCGTTTCGCATTCGCGCGCAACAGCCCCACGATTGCATCCGACGCGTTCAAACAGGCACTCGCCGCGGCTGGTGTGCAGGCGGACACGTCGGCGACTGTGCTCTGCGACGGCGACGCGGGTCTGTGGCGGCTGCAGCGTGAGGCGCTGCCAGGTACCACGGTCGTGCTGGATTGGTGGCACGCGGCCGTGCGCTTCGAGCATGCGCTGCAGGCGGCCCGCGGCCTCGGTGCGGGCCCGGCTGACACGTCGCTCGCCGACGAGGCGGTTCGCGACCTGGAACGGGCGAAGTGGCGCTTGTGGCACGGGCGCTGGCCAGGGTGCCGGCGCAAGCTCGCGGCCCTGTGCCGCTGGACGGAGCACAGGCATAGGCGTGACGTCGCCGGCATCGGCCGGCTTCAGCAACGCGCAAGCGAGCTGCTGGGCTACCTCGAACGCAACGGGGACGCGCTCGTGCACTACGCTGCCCGGCGGCGGCGTGAGCCGATCTCGACCGCGTTCGTGGAAAGCGCGGTCAATGAGATCGTGGCCAAACGCATGAACAAGAAGCTGTCAGTGCCGCCTGCATTCTCCTCAAATCGGGCGTTTGAAAATTCCTCAGTTTGGCGCGGCGGCTCGTTCCTGAGCCGGGCGCTGTGGGGCGCCGCCCGACGGTAGGTCACCATCCCCTCGGCCGTTCGGGGGAGAGCGATGGTGGTCAGGCTTGGGGAGCTCGTCATGATCTTGGATCTGCATCGGCAGGGATTGAGCGTGTCTGCCATCGCGCGGCGGACCGGGCTCGACCGCAAGACCGTGCGCAAATATGTCGAGAGCGGCCTGGAGCCGCCCGCCTATGGACCACGGCAACCCCGCCCGACCAAGGTCAGCCCATTCGAGCCTTATCTGCGCGAGCGCGTGGCAGCCTACCCCGACCTGACCGGCAGCCGGCTGCACCGCGAGATCCGCGAGCTCGGCTATGGCGGCGGCTACACGGTGGTGAAGGATTTCCTGCGCGAGGTCCGGCCCAGCGCACCCGCAGGCTTTGAGGTGCGGTTCGAAACGCCGCCGGGCCGTCAGGCGCAGGTTGACTTCGCGCATTTCCGCACCGTGTTCACCGATGAGCCCGGCGTCGAGCGGGTGGTCTGGCTGTTCTCGCTTGTGCTCGGCCACAGCCGCATGCTGTGGGGCCGGTTCGTGCCGCAGCAGGACATGCAGACTTTGCTGCGCTGCCACGCTGCAGCCTTTGAGGCGCTTGGTGGCGCGCCAGCCGAGATCCTCTATGACCGCATGCGGACCGTGTTCGTGCGTGAGGACCCGGATGCCGGCCACATCGTCTACAACCGCACCCTGGTCGAGTTCGCCCGACACTACGGTTACCTGCCCAAAGCCTGCCAGGCCTATCGGGCCAAGACCAAGGGCAAGGTGGAGCGGCCGTTCCGCTACATCCGCGAGGACTTCTTCCTCGCCCGCAGCTTCCAGAACCTCGGCGACCTCAACGACCAGCTCCGCCAGTGGCTGGACGAGGTCGCCAACCCCCGCACCCACGCCACCACGCGACGCGTGGTCCAGGAGCACTTCGCCGAGGAGCGCCCGAGCCTGCAGCCGTTGCCGGCTGGGCCGTTCCAGGCCGTGCTGCGGCTGGAGCGGCGCATCACCCGCGACGGCATGGTGTCCGTGGACGGCAACCTTTACAGCGTGCCCGACACCACGCGCCGGCGCCCGGTCGAGGTGCATAGCATGGCCCACGAGGTGCGCATCCTGGAGGAGGGCCGCGTTGTCGCTGTCCACCCCGTCCTGGACGGCCGCAGCCAGCGCCGCATTATCGCCGGGCACCGCACAGCACCCGCTCCGGTCAATAGCCAGACACGTCGCCATGACCCACA
>JANXSA010000249.1 GCA_025352915.1 Rhodospirillales bacterium
CGGTGCAGGTGCGGACGATGCTGAACCAGGAACCGCCGGTCCGGGTGATCGTGCCCGGCCGGACCTATCGCGCCGATCACGATGCGACGCACTCACCGATGTTTCACCAGGTGGAGGGGCTGGTGATCGACCGGGCGATCACGCTGGGGCACCTGAAGGGGTGTCTGATTGATTTTTTGCGGGCGTTTTTCGGGATTACCAGCCTGCCGGTGCGGTTTCGCTCGTCGTATTTTCCGTTCACCGAGCCTTCGATGGAGGTGGATATCGGGTGGAACCGTCGGACTGGAGAACTCGGCGGTGGGGGCGACTGGCTGGAGATTTTGGGCAGCGGGATGGTGCATCCGAAGGTTTTGGCCAATTGCGGGATTGATCCGCGGGAGTGGCAGGGGTTTGCCTTTGGCATGGGGATCGAGCGGGTGACGATGCTGAAGCACGGCATCCCGGATTTGCGGCCTTTTTACGAGAGCGATATCCGGTGGCTTAGGCATTATGGGTTTAGCGCGTTGGCGCCGGCGGCTTTGCATGAGGGGATTTAGGAAAAGTCTTCTTTTTGTGAACAAAAAGAAGCAAAAAAACTTTATCCGTTAAGTAAGTGAAGCGTGGATCCTTCGCTGCGCTCAGGATGACGGATGGGGATCGAGGGTGAGTGGATAAAGGTTTTTTGGTTCTTTTTTTCAAAAAAGAACGCGCTTTCTTTGAGGGTGTTCCGTCATGAAGTTTCCGTTGTCCTGGCTGAAGACGCATCTTGAGACCTCCGCGTCTTTAGATGAGATCACCACGGCACTGACCAATATTGGGTTGGAGCTGGAGGGGGTGGAGAACCGCGGGGCGGCGTTGGCGCCGTTTGTGGTGGCGCATGTGATCGAGGCGGTGCAGCACCCGAATGCGGATCGGTTGCGGGCGTGCCGCGTCGATGCGGGCGGGGAGATTGTTTCGGTGGTGTGCGGGGCGCCGAATGCGCGGACCGGGATGAAGGGGGTGTTTGCGCCGGCGGGGAGTTTCATTCCGGGGACGGGGATCACGCTGAAGGTGGGCGAGATTCGCGGGGTGCAGAGTGCGGGGATGCTGCTGTCGTACAAGGAGATGGGGCTGGGGGAGGATCATTCGGGGATTGTCGAGCTGGATGAGGCGGCGCCGGTTGGGGTTTCTTATGCGGTCTGGGCGGGTTTGGATGATCCGGTGATCGAGATTGCGGTGACGCCGAACCGGGGGGATGCGCTGTCGGTGCGCGGGGTGGCGCGGGATTTGGCGGCGGCGGGGTTGGGGCGGTTGGTGCCGTTTGCGCCGGCGAAGGTGGCGGGGGTTGGGGCTTCGGCGGTGGAGTGGGCGATTGAGATGCCGTTGGTGTGCCCTTGGGTGTTGGGGCGGACGATTCGGGGGGTGAAGAACGGGCCGAGCCCGAAATGGTTGCAGGAGCGGTTGGTGGCGGTCGGGTTGCGGCCGATCAATGCCCTGGTGGATGTGACGAATTTTTTCACGATGGATATTGGGCGTCCGTTGCATGTGTTTGATGCGGACAAGGTGGCCGGGGGGCGGCTGGTGTTCCGGGCCGGGGATGGCGAGACGTTTCGGGCGCTGAACGGGAAGGACTACACGGCGACGCAGGATGATTGCGTGATTGCGGATGCCAATGGGGTGCAGTCGCTGGCCGGGGTGATCGGCGGCGAGGCGACGGGGTGCGATGAGAATACCACTTCGGTTTTTGTGGAGTGTGCGCTGTTTGATCCCGTTTCCGTCGCGCTGACGGGGCGGCGGCACCAGGTCGTTTCGGATGCGCGGCAGCGGTTTGAGCGCGGGATTGATCCGGCGTTGCTGCCGGATGCTGTTGAGGCGGCGACGCGGATGATTCTGGATTTGTGCGGGGGGGAGGCGAGCGAGGTGGTGTCGGCGGGGGCCGAGCCGGCCTGGCAGCGGACGGCGCATTTGCGGTTTGCGCGGCTGCGGGAGTTTGGCGGGCTGGATGTGCCGGCGGACGAGGCGGTGGCGAAGCTGGAGGGGCTGGGGTTTGGGGTGCTGGCGCGCGGGGATGCGTCGGTGACGGTTTCGGTGCCGTCTTGGCGGAATGATGTGGCCGGCAGTTCGGCGTTGGAGCCTTCGGCGAGTTTGGCCCCGGCGCGGGCGGCGGCGGCGGCCGAGGGGCGGGCGGTGATCGAGCCGGAATGTGACCTGATCGAGGAGGTGTTGCGGCTGCGCGGGCTGGATACGGTGCCGGCGGTGTCGCTGCCGGTTGGGGGAGCAGTGCCGGTGGTGACGCTTTCGGCGCGGCAGCAGCGGAGTGCTTTGGCGCGGCGGGTGCTGGCGGCTGCGGGGCTGGCGGAGTGTGTGACGTTCAGCTTCATGCCATCTGGGGTGGCGGGGTTGTTTGGCGGGGCGGCGGAGTCGTTGCGGTTGGCCAATCCGATTGCGTCGGATTTGGATCAGATGCGGCCGACGCCGGTGGCGACGCTGGCGATGGCCGTGCAGCGCAATGCGGCGCGCGGGTTTGGCGATGTCGGGCTGTTTGAGATTGGGCCGGGGTTTGCCGAGGGGGTGGGGCAGGTTTTGGTAGCGGGCGGGGTGCGGGCCGGGATTTCGGCGCGGCATTGGGCGGGGGGGGCGGTGGCGGTGGATGCGATGCTGGCCAAGGCGGATGTCTGGACGGTGCTTTCCGCACTTGGTGTGCCGATGGATGCCTTGAGTGTGACCGCGGATGCGCCGGGGTTTTATCATCCCGGGCGGTCCGGCGTGGTGCGGCAGGGGCCGAAGGTGGTGCTGGCGCATTTTGGTGAATTGCATCCGCGGGTGTTGGGGGAGTTGGGGCTGGGCGGGCCGGCTGTGGCGTTTGAGGTTTTTCTTGACGCCATTCAGGAGCCGAAGCGGCGGAAGAAGTCGGCGCCGGAATTGCCGGCGTTTCAGCCGGTGCGGCGGGATTTCGCCTTTGTGGTGGAGAATGGGGTTTCGGCCGAGGCGGTGTTGAAGGCGGCGCGGGGGGCGGAGCGGGGCTTGATCGCCGGGGTGTCGCTGTTTGATGCCTATGAGGGCGAGAAGGTGGCGGCGGGGACGAAGTCGCTGGGGATCGAGGTGGTGTTTCAGCCGCGCGAGCGGACGCTGACCGACCTGGAGATCGAGGCGGCGGGGCAGAAGGTGGTGGTGGCGGTGGCGAAGGCGACGGGGGGCATTTTGCGCGGCTGACAAAAGGGGACAAAGCGCCTATCTGATCGCCATGACCGACACTCCGCTCGCCCGTATCCGCAATTTTTCGATCATCGCCCATATCGATCATGGGAAAAGCACGCTCGCCGACCGGCTGATCCAGGCCACGGGGGGGTTGTCAGCGCGCGAGATGACCGAGCAGGTGTTGGACAATATGGAGCTGGAGAAAGAGCGCGGGATCACCATCAAGGCGCAGACGGTGCGGCTGGCGTATCGGGCGAATGATGGGCTGGATTATGTGCTCAACCTGATGGACACGCCGGGGCATGTCGATTTTGCCTATGAGGTGAGCCGGTCGCTGGCGGCTTGCGAGGGGTCGCTGCTGATTGTCGATGCGTCGCAGGGGGTGGAGGCGCAGACGCTGGCGAATGTGTATCAGGCGATCGAGGCGCAGCACGAGATTGTGCCGGTGCTGAACAAGATCGACCTGCCGGCGGCCGAACCCGAGCGGGTGAAGCAGCAGATCGAGGACGTGATCGGGCTGGATGCGTCCGACGCGATCATGGTTTCGGCCAAGTCGGGGTTGAATATCGAGGGGGTTCTGGAGGCGCTGGTGACGCGGCTGCCGCCGCCGACGGGGAATCCGAACGCGCCGCTGACGGCGCTGGTGGTGGATAGCTGGTATGACGCCTATCTCGGGGTGATCGTGCTGATCCGGGTGAAGGACGGGCATATCAAGCGCGGCCAGAAGGTGCGGATGATGGCGCGCGGGTCGACGCATCTGGTGGAGCAGGTGGGGGTATTCACGCCGCGGATGGTGGCGATGGAGGCACTTGGGCCGGGCGAGATGGGGTATATTACCGCGGCGATCAAGACGGTGGCGGATATTGCCGTCGGCGACACGATTACCGATGACCGGGTGCCGGCGACGAAGGCGCTGCCGGGGTTCAAGCCGAGCGTGCCGGTGGTGTGGTGCGGGTTGTTTCCGGTGGATGCCGATGATTTCGAGAAGCTGCGCGATAGTTTGGCGAAGTTGCGGTTGAACGATGCGAGTTTTCATTATGAGCCGGAGAGTTCGGCGGCGCTGGGGTTTGGCTATCGGTGCGGGTTTCTGGGGCTGCTGCACCTGGAGATTATCCAGGAGCGGCTTTCGCGCGAGTTTGACCTTGATCTGATCGCCACCGCGCCGAGCGTGGTGTATCGGCTGTTCCATAATGACGGGTCGATGACCGAGCTGCACAACCCGGCGGACATGCCCGATCCGACCAAGATCGACCATATCGAGGAGCCGTGGATCAAGGCGACGATCATGGTGCCGGATGAGTATCTCGGCTCGATCCTGACGCTGTGCACCGATCGGCGCGGGCAGCAGGTGGATCTGACCTATGTCGGCAATCGGGCGATGGCGGTGTATCGGCTGCCGCTGAACGAGGTGGTGTT
>JANXSA010000311.1 GCA_025352915.1 Rhodospirillales bacterium
GGAGGGTGGGGCGCCGGGGGCGGTGGAGGGGCCGGAGTCGGCGGCGCTGATTTCCTCGACCGTCGCCGCGCGGCCGGGCGGGGATGCGGCTGGGGTCGCGCGGGTCAGGGCTTCCAGCACGGCGATGAACTCGGTGCGGCGTTCGGGGTTGCGCAGCACGTCGAGCGCCTGTTGCGCCTGTTGCGGGGTGAGCGCGGGGGCGGCGGCGCGCGGGGGAGCGGCCGATGGGGCGCCCGATTGGGCGATCGCGGCCATTGGCGTGGCCACGAGCAGGCAGGCGAGGGTGAACCATTTCATGGCGATAGCCCCATCACGCTACGGCGGGCGGTGTCAATGCCAATACTGCGGCGGCGGTGTTGCGGCGGCAGTCAGCGCTGTTTGAGGTTGCGGGGTGGCTGGCGCGTGCCTAGCTAGGGTGCATGAAGACAGTTCTCATTGTGCTGGTTGCCCTGGCCATGCTGGCCACCATCGGGGTTTTGTTCGCGGGATTGCTCGGTATGGCGCGCAATACCGGCGGGACCAAGGCAAACCGCTTCATGCGGTACCGCATTGGCTTCCAGTTCCTGGCGCTGGTGCTGTTCGGGCTGTTGATGCTGCTCACGCGGGCGTAGGTGCCGGTTCCGGCATCCTTGATCTGTCACGACGGCGTTTGACAGCGCCGGGAGGCCGCTCCTATATCCCGCGCGTCAATTTCGCAGGTGCGAATGCGCGGTCGGAGGCTTGTCGGCCGGTCGGCGCGGACGGACCGCACATCCAGGAAACGGCACGTCAGCGCATGAAAATCCTCGTCCCCGTCAAGCGGGTGGTCGACTACAACGTGAAGGTTCGGGTTAAGTCCGACAATACCGGGGTGGAAACCGCCGGGGTGAAGATGTCGATGAATCCGTTCGACGAAATCGCCATCGAGGAGGCCGTCCGGCTGAAGGAAAAGGGCGTTGCCACCGAGATCATCGCGGTTTCGATGGGGGTTGCCGCCTGTCAGGAGACGATCCGCACGGCGCTGGCGATGGGGGCCGATCGCGGCATCCTGGTGGAGAGCGACGTCGATTTGCAGCCGCTGGCGGTGGCTAAGATGCTGCGCGCCATCGTGGAGAAGGAAGGCCCGAAGCTGGTTATCCTTGGCAAGCAGGCGATTGATGACGATATGAGTGCCACCGGGCAGATGCTGGCGGCGCTGTTGGGTTGGCCGCAGGGCACGTTTGCCAGCAAGGTCACCGTTGAGGGCGACAGCATGACGGTGATCCGCGAAGTCGATGGCGGGCTTGAGACGGTCGTGCTCAACCTGCCGGCGATCATCACCACTGATCTGCGGCTGAACGAGCCGCGCTATGCCTCGCTGCCGAACATCATGAAGGCGCGCAAGAAAACGATCGACATCGTGAAGCCGGGCGATCTCGGGGTGGACCCGACGCCGCGCCTGGTGGTGATCAAGGTGGAGGAGCCGCCGAAGCGCCAGGCCGGCCGCAAGGTGGCTTCGGTGGCCGAGCTGGTGGACAAGCTGCGCAACGAAGCCAAGGTGATCTGACCATGACCGCTCTTGTCCTGATCGACCATGAGGGCGGCCTGCTGAAGCAGCCGTCGCGTTCGGCCGTTGCCGCCGCCACCAAGCTGGGCGAGGTGCATGTGCTGGTGGCGGGCTCGGGCGTCCAGGCGGCGGCGGATGCCGCGGCCCGCCTGCCGGGCGTGTCAAAAGTGATCCTGGCCGATGCGCCGGCGTATGCGAACGCGCTGGCCGAGCCGTTGGCGGCCTTGATCGTGGCGCTGGCGCCCGGCTATTCGCACCTGATGGCGGCGACCACCGCCAACGGCAAGAACGTGATGCCGCGGGTGGCCGCCGTGCTCGACAGCCAGCCGATCAGCGATATCGCCGAAGTGATTGATGCCGACACCTTCGTGCGGCCGATCTATGCCGGTAACGCGATGGCGACGGTGAAGAGCAGCGACGCCAAGAAGGTGATCACGGTGCGCGCCGCCAGCTTCGACCCGGTGCCGAACGAAGGTGGCAGTGCCAGCATCGAGGCGGCGCCGGCGGTGGACATGCCGGCCGGCTCGCGCTGGGTTTCGGCCGAGCTGTCCAAGAGCGAGCGGCCGGAGTTGACCGCCGCGCGTGTGGTGGTGTCCGGCGGGCGCGGGATGCAGAACGGCGACAACTTCAAGCTGCTGGACCCGATTGCCGACAAGCTGGGGGCCGCTGTCGGTGCCTCGCGTGCTGCTGTCGATGCCGGGTTCGTGCCGAACGATTATCAGGTCGGCCAGACCGGCAAGATCGTGGCGCCTGAGCTTTATATCGCCATCGGTATCTCCGGCGCCATTCAGCATCTGGCCGGGATGAAGGACAGCAAGGTCATCGTGGCGATCAACAAGGACGAGGAGGCGCCGATCTTCCAGGTGGCCGATTACGGCCTGGTTGCCGACTTGTTCGTGGCGTTGCCCGAGCTGGCGGCGGAGTTGGAGCGCGGCTGATGAACATCCAGGCGCCGGCCTTGGCCGCTGATTCGACGGCGGCCAGTTCGGTGCCTGCGATCGACCGGATCGGGGTGATCGGCGCCGGGCAGATGGGCAGCGGGATTGCCCATGTCTGTGCCCTGGCGGGGATCCCGGTGGTACTGCTGGATGTGCAGGCGCCGGCGCTGGAAAAGGCGCTGGGGCTGATTGGGCGCAACCTGGACCGCCAGGTGAACCGCACATTGATCAGCGAGATCGACAAGCTGGAGACGTTGGCGCGGATCACCACCAGCAGCGACTACGCCGCGTTCGGCGATTGCGATATGGTGATCGAGGCGGCTACCGAGAAGGAGGAGGTGAAGCGGGCGATCTTCAAGACGCTGGTGCCGCACCTGAAGGCCTCGGCGATGATTGCCACCAACACCTCGTCGATCTCGATCACCGGGCTGGGCGCCAGCACCGACCGGCCCGAGCGTTTCATCGGCATGCATTTCATGAATCCGGTGCCGGTGATGAAGCTGGTCGAGGTGATCCGCGGCATTGCCACCGAGGAGCCGACATTCCAGGCGATCCAGGCGCTGGCGCGCAAGCTGGGCAAGACCACGTCGGTGTCCGAGGATTTTCCGGCCTTCATCGTCAACCGCATCCTGGTGCCGATGATCAACGAGGCGGTCTATGCGCTGTACGAGGGCGTCGGCTCGGTGGTGGCGATCGACACGGCGATGAAGCTGGGGGCCAACCATCCGATGGGGCCGCTGGAGCTGGCCGACTTCATCGGGCTGGATACCTGCCTGTCGATCATGCAGGTGCTGTATGAAGGGTTGGGCGACAGCAAGTACCGGCCCTGTCCGCTGCTGGTGAAGTATGTCGAGGCGGGCTGGCTCGGCCGCAAAGCCGGGCGCGGGTTCTACGACTATAGCCAGACGCCGCCGCGCCCGACGCGGTGAGCGCGGCAGGAAGACAGAATCTTCTTTTTCTGAAGAAAAAGAAGCAAAAAGACTTTATCCGATTTGGGCCGGGTGTTGACGACTGGCACAAGTGCCAACGGATAAAAGTTTTTTGGTTCTTTTTTTCAAAAAAGAACATGCTTCCTGCATGACCCGCCCGGTCCTCATCGGCATCGGCGGCCACGTGATCGCAGCCCTGGTCGAGCAACTCGGCGCGGTGCCGGGACTGGCGGATGCGGTGGAACTGCATCTGTCGCCGGAGATGCCGGGCGGCCGGCCGCGGGCGGCGGTCGAGGTGCTGGGGCGCGCCGTTGTCGTGCTGGCGGAGATTGGCGTGATGGACGCGGCGGAGCGGGCGGCGCTGGGCCCGGATTGTGCGGTGATTGTGCTGCCGCGGCTGGAGTTTGCCAGTTTGTGGCCGCAGATGGCGGCGCATCCGGCGCGCGGGGCGGACGTGCCCGAAGTGGCGGCGCCGTTTGGGGACCGGATTGCGCTGGGGGTGGTGCGGGCGGGGGCGCGGCGGGCGGCGTACGACGCGGTGGCGCTGGACCGGTTGGTGGACCTCGACCGGATGCATGCGTTTGAGGCGCGGGAGATGTTCCGGCGCGAGGAAGGGTGCGACATCCGCGTTGCCGGGTTTGTGCTGTCGCGGTTTCGGGCCGAGCGGCTGTTTTACAGTGCCGTGCATCCGGCGGGGGCGTTGCTGGAACAGGTGATGGCGCAGCTGCTGGGCCATCCGGCGATCCGGGCGCTGGCGGCGGCGCCGTTCGATGGATTGCTGCGGGCGGTGGTGCCGGGGCTGGCCGGGGTGTTTGCTGACGCGCAGGCGCCGGTGCTGCCGGGGGTGGCGGCGCATTTTGGATTGGCGTGGTGGTCGCCCGGATTGCAGTACCGCCAGGGCGCGGTGGCGCGCGATGGCGCGGGCTGGGTGGATTGGCACTTGCGGGCGTCCGAAATTACGACGGTGGTGCCGCCGAGCGACGCGGTCGAGCCGGCGACGCTGTTGTATCCTGCGGTGCAGGTCACGCGGGTGGCGCCGTTCTTCGCCACTGCCATCGATCCCGGCATTGCCCGCCATGGCGCCGAATTGCTGAGCGCGGATAGCGGCCACTACGCTGCCGCGGCGGTGCTGCTGACGATGCTGGACGAGGCGATTATTCTGGGGGCAGAGGGGGCGGTGCGCCAGCGTGACGAAATCCTGCCCGACATGATCGCGGGCGTCCGGATCAACGCTGCGGCCTTTCTGGGGTTCGGTCCCGGCTGGGTTGATGATCCGCATGGGATGATCGGGATTGTGCCGCGCCTGGTTGTGTATGCCCGGCTGCGGCGGCACGACGCCGGGCTGAAATTGCTGCTTACGCCGGCGATGACCGCCACGCGACTGATGCGCGAGATGCTGGCGCTGTTGGGGATCGGCGGTTCCGATGTGATTGAGCTGGCGGATGGCATGGTGTGCTGTGCCAGGCTGGGACTGGCTGGGCCATTCGACCGGAATGCCATTTCCCCGTTCAGCCATGCCGCCGCCCAGGCGCTGGCGAGCCTGGTGCCGCTGGGGCCGGAGGGGCCGCGCCTGCTGTATTTGCGCTCCAGCGTGACGGCGGGGCGGGTGGCCAACGACGAAGAGGTTGCGCACGTCCTGGCCCGGCGCGGCTACAGCGTGGTTGACGTGGACCGGACCAGCCTGGCCGAGCGGATCGGGCTTCTGCGCTCTGCCAGCGGGCTGGTTGCGGCGCAGGGGCCGGCGCTGGCGGAGCTGGTGTTTTGTCCGCCGGGTGCTGCCGTGCTGGAACTGGTTGGCCCGGCCAACCCGCAGACGCTGTTCTGGTCGCTCGCCTCCTGTGCCGGCCTCCGTTACGGCTATGTGGTGGGCGAGGCTGTGGGTGCCGCCGGCTGGGATGGCGATTACGTTGTGCCGGCAGCGATGCTCGACCACGCCGCAGGGGTGATGGCCCAGGGGTCGTAAGGCTGCCGGGATGTGAATGCCGGCATCGCGTATGTGCTGGATTACTTCCGCGGCATTGCCGAAGGGTTTTCGCAGGCTTCGATGGGGCAGCCGGGCTACACGGTTGGCGTATTCGGCAGCGGCTATGTGCTCGATTCCGTCTACACGGCCGATCTTGCCGATTTCAAATGGCTGGCGGCGCCGGCGCAGTGGCAGGGTCGGCCGGCTACACGACGTACGACATTGTCGCGTATGGTATCGCGGATACCGCCACCTACCTGTCCGCGGACGCCAACATCACGGCGCTGATCTGGTGCTGGGGACCTTCGCGCTTGCGCCGCTCGCCGCCGGCGCTGCCGCGGAGGTGCACCACCGGGCAACCATTCCGGCCAGCCTGACCGTGGGAACTTACCATATCGGCGTGATGGCGGTCCCGGTGCCGGGCGAGCCGAATATCAACGACAATGCCTATGCCGAAAGCTTCGCGGTCACCCGGACTCGGGGATCGGTTTCGATCAGCGACGTGACCGTCAGCGAGGGTGACGACGGCACCACCCTGACCAGTTTCATCGTCATCCGGACTGGCGGCACGCTGGCCTTCGAGGTCGGCTTTGCCACTGCCGACGGCGGCGCCACGATCGCGGGCGGCGATTGCGTCGCCACGGCGGGAACGCTGGTCTTCGACGAGAATGTCGTCACCCGCACGATCACCGTGGCGATCAACGGTGACCTGTCCGGCCCGACCAACGGCGCGGTGATTGCCGACGGCCAGGGCGCCATTGCCGACAATGACCAGCGCAACCGCCTGCCGGTGATCACCGGCCGCGATGTGCGCGTCCATGCCGCCCACAGCGTTTCGGCCGCGTCGCTGGTCATGTCGGTGACCGATGCGGATGGCGACACGATCGGGCCAGTATGCCTTCCGTGATCCGACCGATGGCGGTGGCTTCCTGCGGACTGGTGGCATCGCCCAGGCAGCCGGCAGCTGGGCCACCGTCGCTGCGACAGAGTTGGGAACGCTGGCGTATATCGGCGGCGGCGAAGGCAGTGAGGCGATCGAACTGCGCGCCTTTGACGGCACCGGCTGGTCGGACATCAGCCCACTGGCCGCGACAACGATTGCCGCGATTGCCGATGACTATGACGGTGCGGCCACCAGCTCGGGCATCATCGCCGCTGGCGTATCGAGCACCGGCAGCATCGAGACCCCGGGCGATGCCGATTGGTTCGCCATGTCGTGGACCGCGGGCCTGCGCTACCAGTTCGACCTGGAGGGTGCGGCGACCGCCGAGGGCACGCTCGCCGACTCCGTGCTGGAGCTGCGCGACGCCAGCGGCAGCAACGCGCGGCTGACCTATCTGGCGACCAGTAGCGGCACCATGTTTCTGGCGGCACGCAGCGCTGACGCTACTACCGGCAGCTACAAGCTGGGGGCGGTGCGCCTGCCATCCGCGCGGCTGTCGATTGCCGCACTCGACGCGAACAAGCCCGAAGGACGTATCCGCGGGACCCCCTTCACCTTCACCGTCACCCGCCAAGGTGACCTCGGTGGCGCCGTCGCGGCGAGCTACATCGTCTCCGGGTCCGGCGCGCACCCTGCCGCGACCGCGGATTTCGCCGGCGGCACCTTTCCGTCGGGGCGCATCGACTTCCTGGCCGACCAGTCAAGCCTGACCATCAGCGTCAACGTCGCCGATGACGCGATTGTCGAAGACACTGACTCATTCACGGTCACGCTCGCGTCGCTGTCGGCGGATGCGATGGTCGAGACGGCCACGGCCGGCGGGCTGATCAAGGATGATGACGCCATCACCGACCTGGTGGTCATCAACACCGCCACCAACCAGCGCGTTGCCGCCGACCGGCGCTTCTATGACGGGCCGGTTGCCGGGCTGGAGAAGGAGCTGATCCTCATCACACCCGACAACGTCAACGCGACGATGAGCGGCAACAACTGGTTCATCCACACCGGCAGCGGCAGCGACGCCCTGGCAGGACATGGCGGGCGCAACATGCTGGACGGCGGCACTGGCGCCAACTTCCTGACTGGTGCGCCCGGCGAGGACACGTTCTTGCTCGATGCGCGCGAAGCCGTCGAGGCGATCTGGAGCACCGTGGTCGGCTTCGGCAGCGGCGACTCCGTCACTGTGTGGGGACCTCGCAGCAAGGTGCCGCGATCACCTGGATCGATGACCTCGGCGCCCCGGGCTACCAGGGGCTGACGATGCAGGCGAGCGGATCGGGGCGGCCCAATGCGCTGGTGACGCTGGCCGGCTACAGCCGCGCGGATATCGACAGCGGGCGGCTGCAAGTGACGTTTGGCGCCGCCGATGCGTCTAGTCCGTATATGCATATTCTGGGTGCGGCCTGATAGGGAAGGCCCAGCCTCTTGACCCCAACGGACTGTTCAGACCGGAGCCCAGCCTTCCCTACCGGCTGTAGTCCAGCCCCTTGTAGAACGTGTTCTGGTACAGCATGTGCGGCCGCACCCCCTTGAGCGTCTTCAGGCTGGTGACGTACATTGCCACATTCATCACCGGCATCCACAAATGCTCCGCCGTCACCCGCTGCTGCGCCAGGCCATAGAACTTCGCCCGCTCCGTATCGCTTAGCGCCGACTTGGCCTGGCGCAGCAGGTCGTCGGTTTGCTTGTCGTTCCAGTTCATCCGGTTAGGTGCCGGGATATTCTTGGAATCGAAGTAGAAATTCAACAGGTCGCCGGCCGACATGTACGGGAAGGTCACCGTCCACAGCTCGTAATCCTGCTCGCTCATTTTCGAGAAGGCGATGGTGCTGTCGAAGCCCTGGACCTGCCAGTCGATACCGATGCGCCGCATATAGCCCTGGATCGCCTCGGTCACCCGGCCGAAATACGACACCTGGGTGAAGTACACTTTTGGCGCCAGCCGCATGCCGTCCTTGACCCGGATGCCGTCCGGGCCCGGCCGCCAGCCGGCCTCATCGAGCAACTTTTTCGCCCGCTCGGCATCCTCGCGGATCATCCCCTTGGTCGCGGGATCGAAATCCAGCGTGGCGTCGTCGATGAAGGTGAAGGCCGGCTTGGCCTGACCCAGCATGATGCCCTGGACGATCTCCGCCCGGTTGATGGCGATGTTCATCGCCTCGCGCACCCTGACGTCGGACACCATCGGCCGGCTGGTTTTGTAGCCGTAGTACATCAGCTGGAAATTCGGCTTCGCCTCCTGCACGGTGATGTTCGGCGCCGCCTTGACCTGCTGGATGAACTGCAACGGGATCTGGTGCGTCACGTCGAACTGGCCGGACAGCATCGCCGCCACCCGGGCGCTGTCCTCCGGCACGATCTTGATCGACATCCGCTCGAATTTCACCGGCCCCTTGTTGGCGTACATCGAGGGACCCCAGCGATAGGCGTCGTGGCGTTTCAGCACCACCTCGGTGCGCGGCGTCCAGCTTTCGAAGCACCACGGACCCGTGCCGTCGATCGCCTGGGTGCCGTAATCCTTGCCGTGCTTCTCCACGCTGTCGCGGTTGTGGATCGCGGTAGTGAAGGAAACCAGGTTCTGCAGCAGGTCGGCAAAGGGCTCGGCCAGCTCGTATTCCAGCGTATAGGCATCGGGTGCCCGCAATGCCTTGACGTTGCCCAGCCGCCACGCCAGCGGCGCCCGCGTCGCCGGGTCGCGCAGCCGCTCGAAGCTGTAGACAACATCCGCCGCGGTGAATTTCTTGCCGCTGCAGAACTGCACGTCATCGCGCAGCTGGAAGACATAGCGCAGGCCATCCGGGCTGATGGTCCAGGATTTCGCCAAATACGGGATCACCGTCTTGCCGTCCCAGTCCTGCGCCACCAGCGTGTCCTGGATCATGTTGACGATGTCCGAGGTCGGCGACCAGGTGGTGCGCTGCCCGTCGTAATGCGGCGCGTCGAGCGATTTCATCACCCGCAAGGTTTGCCCCGGCAAGGTTTGCGCCTCGGCTCCCCCCATCAGCCCAAATGCGACGATCGCCGCCGTCCACAACGTGCGCATACTCGCCTCCTCATCGGCCGACCGGTCTGTTGCCGGTTCGTTATCCCGTGCGGGCGATCCTGTCAGAACGGCGCCGGCAAGGCGATGAATTTATGCCGGGCCCGTGCCACTCGCCTTTGCCTTGGAAGCGTCCTGGCGCGCCATTTCGCGCAGCCGGAACTTCTGGATCTTACCGCTCGGCGTGCGCGGCAACTCGTCGACAATCTCCAGCCGCTCCGGCATGTACTGGCGCGCCATCTTCTGCGTTTCCAGATGCGCCACCAGTTCGGCCAGCGTGAGGCTCGCGCCGTCGCGCAGCCGCACATAGGCGCAGGCGCGCTCGCCCAGCCGTGCATCGGGGAAGCCCACCACCGCTACCTCGGCCACCGCGGGATGGCGGTAGAGCAGGCCTTCGACTTCCACCACCGGGATGTTCTCGCCGCCGCGGATGATGATGTCCTTGGAGCGCCCGGCGATGCGGATATAGCCCTGGGCGTCCATGCGCGCGAGGTCGCCGGTGTCGAACCAGCCGCCGGGATCGGCGGGGTCGAGCTCCGGGCGCTTGAGGTAACCGGCGAAGTTGGAGCAGCCGCGCACCTGCAAGCTGCCCTCGGCCCCCGGCGGCAGCTTGGTGCCATCGGCGTCGACGATGCGCAGCTCCATGCCCGGCAGCGCGCATCCGTCGGTGGTGGTGGCGCGTTCCTCGTCGTCCTCCAGGCGGGTGGTGCTGACCGCGCCGTTCTCCGACATGCCCCAGGCGGAGATGACGGCAGCACCTAGGGTGGCGCGCGCCTTGGCCACCAGGGCGCGCGGGATCGGCGCGCCGGCCGAGACAAAAACGCGCAGCGACGGCGTCGCCTCGCCGGTTGCGGCCACGTGCTCGGTCAGGTCGTTGAGGAACGGTGTCGCGCCCATGGTGAAGCTGGCGCCTTCCGCGCGGATCTGGCGGGCCATCTCGGGGGCGGTGAAGATGTCCTGCAACACCGCGGTGCCGCCCAGCATGACCGGCAGCACGATGCCGTACATGAAGCCGAGCTGGTGGGCGAGGGGCGAGGGCATGTGGATCACATCGTCGCCCCCCAGGCCGAGGCGTTTGGCGAACGGCGTGAGGTTGGACAGCATGGTGTTGGAGGTATGGGTGACGCCCTTCGGCTCGCCGGTGGTGCCGCTGGTATAGAGCAGCTGGATCACCTCATCGGCCGAAAGCGGCGCCTCGGCAAAAGCGGCGGGGTCGCCCACCGGTTCCAGCAACCGGTCGAACCCCGCAGCACCCTGGCCGCCCGCCCCAAAGACATGAAGCAGCCCCGGCAGCGCCGCCTGCACCTCGGTCGCCATAGCCGGATAGTCGAAGCCGCGAAAGCTGTGCGGCACCACCAGCACCTTCGATTCCGCCAGGCCGAGCATGAAGCCCAGCTCGCGCTGGCGGAAGATGACCATCAGCGGATTGCTGACCGCGCCGAGCTTGAGGCAGGCGAGGTGCAGCACCGTGAATTCCCACCAGTTCGGCAACTGGAACGACACCACGTCGCCGCGCGCCACCCCGCGTTCGCGCAGCGACAGCGCAACCCGCGTGGCCAGCCCGTCCAGCTCGCGGTAGCTGATGCGGCGCTCCGCCCCGGTTTCGCTGCGGCGGCCGATGATGGCGATGCGCTCCGGCGTGGCGGCGACGGCGCGGGCGAGATGGTCGCGCAGCGTCGCGTCGTGCCAGTGCCCGGCGGCGCGGGCGGCGGGGCCACGGGCCATCAACCGTTCGTGCTGGGTCATTGCCGTTGCATCCTCCCTGGGGTGCGGATCAGCGTTTGGCGTATTGCACGGCCACCTTGCCGGCGCGCTCGCGGGCGACGATCAGCTTCATGATCTGCGCGGTGCCGTCGCCGATCTCCAGCCCCATCACATCGCGCAGGCGCTGCTGGTGCGGCAGGTCCATCGACCAGCCGGTGTGGCCATGGGTGAGCAGGCACTGGTGGATCACATCCACCGCCGTCTTCGGACCGAGCCACTTGCACATCGCGGCCTCGGCGGTGTGCGGCGCATTCGCGTCGCGCAGGCGCAGCGTGTGGTAGCAAAGCTGGCGCACGGCGGCGACCAGGCCCTCGCCCTCCGCGAGCGGGAAGGTCACGCCCTGGTATTGCGCAATCGGCGCGCCGAACGCCTCGCGTTGGCCGATATAGGCCCAGCTTTCATCCAGCGAGGCCTGCGCGGCCGCACAGCATTGCAGGCCGATCAGGGCGCGGCTGTAGTCGAAGCCCTGCATGACCTGCACGAACCCCATGCCCTCCTCGGCCAGGCGGTTTTCGGCGGGGATGCGCACGTCGTCGAAGAAGATCGAGCCGCGGCCGATGGCATGGCTGCCAAGGTCGCTGAAGCGGGTGGTGGAGACGCCCTTGGTGTCCATCGGCACCAGGAAAGCCGAGACGCCGCGTGCGCCGGCATCGGCGGCCCCGGTGCGGGCGAAGATCACCGCGGCATCGGCCTGGTCGGCCATCGAGATCGACGACTTCTCGCCGTTCAGCACATAGTCGCCGCCGTCGCGCCGGGCGGAGAGCTGGAGGTTCGCCGCATCCGATCCACCGCGCGGCTCGGTCAGGCCGATGCAGAACAGCGCCTCGCCGGCGACGATGCGGCCGATCCAGTGCGCGGCCAGCGCCGGTGCGGCATGGCGGGCGATGATCTGGCCATTGAGCGAGGCGAGCAGCGGGATGTAGCCGACGTTGATGTCGGCATGGCTGATCGCCTCGATGGCAATGCCGGTGGTGACGGCGGGTGCCCCCAGCCCGCCATAGCGCTCCGGCAGGTCGGCGCCGATCAGGCCGAGTGCCGCCATCTCGCGGATCAGCGCGCGATCCACCCGCCCGGCCTTCTCGCGCGCCATGTAGCCCGGCGCAATGCGCGCGGCGGCGAAGCGGCGCGCCGCCTCCTGGAAGGCGCGCTGGTCTTCGGTGAAAGCGGCGCTCATTTGTGGTACTTGCGGAACTCGGGCTTACGCTTTTCGTTGAACGCGCGCACGCCCTCGCGCGACTCCTCGGTGGCGTAATACATCGACAGCGCCTGCATCCCCATTCCGCCGATGCCGCGAATGCTGTCGCTGTCGGCGTTGAACGAGCGCTTGGCAATGGCGATCGCCGTCGGGCTCTTCTCCATGATTTCGGCGCACCATTTCGCCACTTCGGCATCGAGCAGTTCGGGCGCCACCACCGCGTTGACCAGACCCATCGCCATCGCTTCGGCGGCACTGTAGCGGCGGCAGAGATACCAGATCTCGCGCGCCCGCTTCTCGCCGACCACGCGGGCGAGATAGGCGGTGCCAAATCCTGGATCGACCGATCCGACCTTGGGGCCGACCTGGCCGAATTGCGCCTTGTCCGAGGCGATGGTGAAGTCGCACAGCGTCGCCAGCACGTTGCCGCCGCCGATGGCATAGCCCTGCACGCGGGCGATCACCGGCTTGGGCACCTCGCGGATGATCGACTGCAACTCCTCCACCGGCAGGCCGATGATGCCGCGCCCATCATAATTGCCGTCATGGGCCGACTGGTCGCCGCCGGTGCAGAAGGCGCGCTCGCCGGCGCCGGTCAGCACGATCACGCCGATGGCCTTGTCCCAGCCGGCGCGGTTGAAGGCGTGGATCAGCTCCTCGCAGGTGCGGCCGCGAAAGGCGTTCATCACCTGCGGCCGGTTGATGGTGATGGTGGCCACGCCGTCGGCCACGTCGAACAGGATGTCTTCGTATTGCATCGGGCTCTCCTCAACCGGCCATGGTCAGGCCGCCGGACACGCTCAGCACCTGGCCGGTGATGTAGCCGGCGTCGTCACTGGCGAAGAACAGGATGGCGCCGGGCAGGTCCTCGGGATCGCCGATGCGGCCCATCGGCACGGCGCGGCGGAATGCTTCGTCCAGCTTCTCGGGGTTCCCCGCCCCTTCCTTATAGCCGGCGAAAAGTGCCGTCTGCGTCGGACCGGGGCAGACCACGTTGACGGTGATGCCGTGGCGCGCATGTTCGCGCGCCAGGGTCTTGGAGAAGCCGAGCAGCCCGGCCTTGCACGCGGCATAAACCGCCTCGCCAGTGGAACCGACGCGGGCGGCGTCGGACGCGATATTGATGATCCGGCCGTGCTTGCGCGCCAGCATGCCGGGCAGCACCGCATGGTGCATGTTCAGCGCGCCAACCAGGTTGATGGCGATGAGCTTCTGCCATTCCTCGGGCGTGCTGTCCTTGAACAGGCGGAACATATCCCAACCCGCGTTGTTGACCAGCACGCCGGTGGGGCCAAGTGCCGACTCGACCGCGGCCACGGCGGCGCGCACCCCGGCATGGTCGGTGATGTCGCAGGCAAAGGCTTGGGCAGTGCCGCCAGCGGCCCGGATGACCTCGGCCACATGCTCGGCCGCCGCCATGTTGACATCCAACACCGCCACGCGCGCGCCCGCCTCGGCGAAGCGCCGGCAGGTGGCGCCGCCGATGCCGCCGCCGCCGCCGGTGACGATCGCCACCTTGTCCCTGAGCCCGCGCATCGCGCCCTCCCTTGAAGCTGCGGCCATGCCCGGATGTGCTGGCCAACGATATGTATCAATGGTATGATATATTATGCAAGAAACGGCAATACCGTGATGGATCATCCCCTCACCGGCAAACCGCCGCCGGCCGACGGCGACGAGGCGGCGCGATTCGACGTGGCCAACCGCCTGTTCCTGCGCCTCTACCAGGCATCCAACCTGATGCACCGCACCGGCACCCGGGCGGTGAGCGGCTTCGGCGCGACAACCCAGCAATGGGCGGTGATGGGCGCCCTTTCGCGCCCGGCTGCCCGGCAGAACGGCATGACGGTGAAGGGGCTGATGGCCTTCCTCATGGTCAGCCGGCAGAATCTCACCGCGGTGCTCGATCGGCTGGAAACCGGCGGCCTCGTCGAGCGGACGCGCACCGCCGGCGCCGACGGAAGGCTGCGCCACGTGCGCCTCACCCTGGCCGGCGAACAACTCTGGGCCGCCATGCACGGCGACATTGGCACATACTACCGCACCGCGCTGCACGGTTTCTCCACTGGCGAGTGCCTGGACCTGTTCCGCCTGCTCGACCGCCTGCGTGACAGCCTCGGCCGCATCGCCGGGGCGGAGCAGAAAGATGACACGGTTTCTCGCTAGAGCGTTTCGGTTCCGTTCGATGGATCGCTTGCCGGTTGATACGCGCGTCTTGCCGCTGCCGTGGTGCCACCCTGAGCGCCAGGTGGTCGATATAGGCCTGTTCTGGCATCCGCGCGCCCAGGCTCGAATGCGGCCGGCGGGCGAGGAAGGTAGTAAACGCTGCTCCGGCTCAGCGGTAGCAACGACGCCTGCTGCGTCAGCGGCAGCGCATGGAGGCGATCGATCATCGCTTTGCGCTCAGCAGGCCGGCCCCCTCATGCAACTGAGCCTTCCAGGCGGTGATCTGGTGCGGGTGCGCGTCAAACAGCTTGGCCAGTTCCGCAAGCGTCTTCTCACCCTTGATCGCCGCCAGAGCCCAGGCTTCCTTACTGCAGCAGCAGATCCGCCAGCTTGCGGCGCTGATGCGATGCATCGCCAAAGCTGTATTGCAGCCACAGGGCGCGGCGCAGGAAGAGTTGGGCGTCGCACTCATAAGTGAAGCCGAAGCCGCCGTGGAACTGGACGGCACGGTCGCCGGCATGGGTGAAGACGTCGCCGGCTTCGGCCTTGGCCATGCGCAGGGCGATTTCGGGGTTGGCGTTGGCGCGGCCCCCCTTGCCGGCGCAGAGTGTGGCAGCGTGGTAGAGGTGGGAGCGGGTGCGTTCCAGGCCGACCAGGATGTCGGCGCAGCTGTGCTTAAGGGCCTGGTAGCTGCCGATCTTGCGGCCGAAGGTGGTGCGGGTGTTGAGGTATTCGACGGTGACGTTGAGCACGCCGGCGATGCCGCCGGCCGCCTCGGCGGTGGCGAGCAGGAGGGCGGCGTTGCGGATGGCGGTCAGGGCGGCTTGGGCGGCGGGGCCGGTGATGAGCGAGGTGGCGGGGATTTCGAGGCCGGTCAGGTCGAGGGCGGCGGTGCGGCGGGTCTCGTCGATGACGATTTCCGGGCGCAGCCGGGCGGGTGGCACGCTTTCGAGCAGGGCCAGGGCGGGGGCGCCGTCGGCGCGGACCGAGACCACGATGATGGTGGCGACGGCGGCGTCGGTGACCAGGGTCTTGCGGCCGTCGAGGATGACGCTGGCGCCGCGGCGTGTGGCACTGGCTTCGGGACGGGTGAGGTCCCAGTCGCCGTCGGCTTCGAACAGGGCGACGGTGGCGATGGCGCCTTGGGCAATGCGCGGCAGGAGGGCGGTATCGCCGGCGGCGAGCAGGGCCTGGATGGCAAGCTGCGTGCTGACGAAGGGGGTGGCGAGCAGGTGGCGGCCCATCGGTTCCGTGATGGTGGCGACTTCGGCGAGCGAGAGGCCGCTGCCGCCATGGGCTTCGGGAATGGCGATGCCGGGCCAGCCCAAGCCTACCATCTCGTCCCAGACGGCGCGGTCGAAGCCGGTTTCGTCCAGCAGCAGGGTGCGCACGGCGCGGATCGGC
>JANXSA010000324.1 GCA_025352915.1 Rhodospirillales bacterium
GCCAAATTCCTCCTTGTTCCAGCCCTGGAACTGCACCGGGTCCATGCCCCCGGCCAGCCGCGCCGGCGCCACATACGCCAGGATCGACTGCCCGGAAATCCGCCCATGCAGCGCCACCAGGTTGCCCTGCGCGTCCAACCCGGCCTGCATCTTCGCCATGGTGATCGGGCGATACATGCCGTGCTGCATGTCCTCCTCGCGCGACCAGATCAGCTTCACCGGCCGCCCCGGAACCTGCTTGGCAATCCGCACCGCCTGCGTGGTGTAATCCTGGTTGCCGCGCCGCCCGAACCCGCCGCCCAGATGATGCTTGTTCACCTTGACCTGCGCCAGCGGTACCCCCGCCGCCTCGCCCGCCGCCGCCAATGAGGCGTCACCGTTCTGGCTCGAAACCCAAACCTCGATGGTGGTCCCGTCCCACTTCGCGGTACACGTCATCGGCTCCAGCGTCGCATGGTTCAAAAACGGCGTCCCATACACCGCCTCCACCCGCTTCGCCGCCCCCGCCAGCGCCGCAACCGCATCCCCTTGCTTCAGCCCGACAAACGTCTCCTTCGCGTCCAGCCCGCCCTTCAGATGCTCGGCGATCGAAGCCGAACTGACATTCCCATTCGCCCCCTCGTCCCAAACGATCGGCAAAGCCTTCAGCGCCGTCTGCGCCTGCCACCACTTGTCGGCCACGACGGCCACCGCCCCGTCATCCACCTTCAGCACATGCCGCACGCCGGGCATGCCCATCACCTTGGATGCATCGAAACTAACCAGCTTGCCGCCAAACACCGGCGACTGCGCGATCGAAGCGTTCAACATCCCCGGCAACTGCAAATCAATCGCATAGACCAGCTTGCCGCTAAGCTTCTCAACCGTATCGAGCCGCTTCACCCCCCGGCCCACAATCTTCCACTCGGCCGGCGTCTTCACCGTCACATCCGCCGGCACCGGCAATTTCGCCGCCGCCGCCGCCACCTGGCCATAACGCAGAATCCGCCCGCTCGCCTTGTGGGTAATGACACTCTCGCTCGCCGAACACTCGCCCGGGGAGACGCCCCATTGCGCCGCCGCCGCCTGGATCAGCATCGCCTTCGCCGCCGCCCCGCCCTTGCGCACATACTCCACGCTGGCCCGGATCCCCCGGCTTCCGCCGGTCGACATGTCGCCCCAGGCCCGCTTGGCCGCCAGATTGGCATCCGGTGAAATATACTCCGCCCGAACCTTCGCCCAATCGGCGTCCATCTCGTCGGCCACCAACTGCGCCAGCCCGGTCAACGTCCCCTGCCCCATCTCGGAGCGCGCAATCCGAACCACCACCGTGTCATCCGGCATCACCACCGCCCAGATGCCAACCTCAACCCCGCCCGCCGCCGTGGCCGCCGAATTGGCCGCCGCCACCACCGCCTGCGCTTCGGGAATCCGCCATCCCAGCGACATCCCGCCGGCCACCGCCGCCACCGTCCCGAGGAACCCGCGACGACCGCTGATAAGAATCTGGTTCATGTCCCGCCCCCTCACGCCGCACCAGTTTTCGCGGCAGTATGAATCGCCGCCCGAACCCGCTGATACGTCCCGCACCGGCAGATATTGGTCATCGCCGCATCAATATCGGCATCGCTCGGCTTCGGCATCGCCTTCAACAGCGCCACCGCCGTCATGATCTGCCCGGATTGGCAATAGCCGCACTGCGGCACCTCATGCGCCAGCCACGCCTTCTGCACCGGATGGCTCAACCCATCCGGCGAAAGCCCCTCAATGGTGACAATCTTGCCGTCCCTGACATCGCCCAGCGCCATCCCACAGGCCCGCACAACCTCGCCGTCCAGATGCACCGAACAAGCCCCGCAAACCGCCACGCCGCAGCCATACTTGGTGCCGGTCATCCCCAGCCACTCGCGCAACACCCACAACAACGGCGTATCCGCCGGCGCATCAACCTCGTGCACTCGCCCGTTCACACTCAGCTTGATCATGCCCTGCTCCCCGCGTTCAGCCCCGATTGCGCTGAGTATGGCAACGACGCCGCCGAGTTCAAGGAAAACCCGCATCGCCGCACGCCGGGGAAATGAAAGATTCTTCTTTTTGTGAACAAAAAGAAGCAAAAAAACTTCATCCACTACTCACTTCTCTCCCCTCGCGCTTGGGGGGTTGAGCCGCGAAGCGGATCGACGAGGGGGCTCTTCCCATCCCCACCCGACCCATAAAAAAAACCTTTGCACCGGCGGAAAGCATGGTCTAAACTAACAAATAATGTTAATGAAACCACCCTTCCACGGCGCCAGGATCGCCACCGAGCGGGCGGCCCCTCCGGGGCCGGGCGGGAGAATGCTGCCCGCCGCCCTGCACACAATCATCGCCGCCATCCTCGCCCGCCTCTTCGTCCGCCTGGATGAAATCCTCCGCCTCTGGCAGGACGGCACCCTCCCCACCCCCAAACCCCGCCACCCCCAGAACCAGTTTTCCGCCCTCGCCTCGCTCGCGGAGGGCTTGGACCGCAAGGCGGACCAAAACCGCGGGGCCGTCCGCGCACCGAATGCCAGGTGGAATCACGCGCCTTCACCGATCGACAGCGCCCCCAATAGCCCGGCCGCAAATACCACCCTCTC
>JANXSA010000334.1 GCA_025352915.1 Rhodospirillales bacterium
CGGCGCTGGCGAATTTGTTTGGGGAACAGGCGCTGTTTCAGCTTAGGAAAGCGTAAGGAAGACTTCTTTTTGTGAACAAAAAGAAGCAAAAAAACTTTATCTGTTGGCTTATGGATGAAAGTTTTTGCTTCTTTTTTCAAAAAGAAGCGCTTGCTTTTGCTGCGGATACAACTCGTCCAGCGTGACCCATGCGGCACCGGCGAGGGCGGCGATGCCGCGGGCGATGCCTTCGCCGCTGGGGCGGGTGGGCTGGTTGATGTGGCCGATGATGACGTCGCCGTCGCGGGCGGTTGAGAGGCGGGCGGCGACGGTGGCGGCCGGGAGCGAGGCGCCTTCGTCGGCGTTGAGCGAGTAGGCGGCGATGGCGTGGCCGAGGCTGCGGATTTCAGGGATGGCGGCGGGGCTGTAGCGGGCGGCGGCGCCGCGGTACCAGCTTGTGGTGGTACCGGTGGCGGTTTGGATGGCACGGGCACCTTGTTCGACTTCGCGGCGGATCGCGTCCAGCGTGCCGGCGATGGGCAGGCCGTAGAGTGTGCCAATTCCGAGGACGGGGGGGATGTGGTGTTCGCCGTGGTTTTCGAAGGTGAAGACGCGCGGGTGGGCGAGAAGGAAGGCCAGGCCTTGCTTGTTGGCGCGGATCCAGTCGGCGGTGAGGAAGATGGTGGCGCGGGCACCTTGGGCGATCAGGGCGTCGGCGATGCGGCGGTCGAAGCCGCCGTTGCAGGCATCGAGCGTGAGGGCGATGCGGCGGCTGGCGCCGTTGGCGGGCGGGCGGGGGAAGCGCGGTTCGATGGTGGCCGAGGCCGTTGCGGGCGCGGCGAGGCCCAGGGCGGGAATGATCAGGGCGGGAATGATCAGGGCCAGCGCGGTGCGGCGCTTCACGCAAGTGGTGCACATGGGGGCATACTAGACGGCATGTGGGGCGGACGGGGGAAGGCTTTGCGCGGCGCGATGGCGGATCTCGGGCTGGGCGTTTTGGTGCTTGCCGGGGTGATGGCGGGGGCGCCGGCGGCGGCGGAGAGTTTTGCCTGTCCGCGCTCGCTGCGCACGGCGCAGGAGGCGATTGACGTGCCGGCGGGGATGGCGGCCGAGGAAGGGCCGCATGACTGGTCGAAGCTGGCCTATATCGAATTCTATGCCGGGCCGCCGCAGCCAACCGGCGGTGGGATGAGCCCGACGCGATATGCGGTGGCGCCACAGTCGCAGGCGACGCTGCCGCGGACGAGCACCGCGACGTGGGATTTTTCGGTGCTGCGCGGCGAGGGGGTGTGGCTGGGGTGCCATTATTTCAGCACGCGGATGTATCTTCTGGTGCCGATCCCGCCGGGGCTGTCGCGCTGCACCGTGACCTGGGGGCGCAGCGATGCCGGGGTGATGATGGCCAGCGCGGTGCAGGGGATCGAGTGCCGCTGAGGCGGGCTAGCTTGCCCGGTCGAACAGGGCCATGTCGGTGTCGCAATGGATGACCCGGTCGTAGTTCAGCGTCTCGATCAGGTGCAGGAACATGAACGGCTTGAGCAGGCAGTTCAGCCCCATCTTGTCATAGGCGAAGCAGGTTTGGCGCCAGTCGGGCACGCCGATATCGGCGCCGGAGACGAGTTGGCAGCCCGGTGGCGGGATCAGGCCGGCGGCGTCATCGCCCGCGCAGATGAACAGGTCGGCTTCGGGATAGTGCTGTCGCACCGTGGTCATCAGGGCGCGCGCCATGCCGAAGCGGTTGCACGAGCCGGTGGTGAAGACGGCGAGGCGCTTCAAGACATTGTGCCATTTCCGAAGGAAGGAAGGCTGGGCTCTGCCCAGACCCGCGTCGTGCGAAGCACGCGTGCTCGTGACGGGCCAAGCCCCTGGACCTTAATGGATAAGGGTCCAGGGCAGAGCCCTGGCCTTTACACTATTCAGCCGCCATCGGCCGGGCATCCAGCTTGCGCAAGGCGCGGTCGATCCACTGGGCGGTGAGTTTCTCGGCTAGGCCATTTTGACGCAGGCGTTCATTGAGCGCGGGGAAGTCGACGTGGTCGAGCGCCTGGTCCTGGTTGAAGCAGGAGAAGACGATGCTGCGGGCGCCGGTGACGGGGTCGGTGTGCGGCTGGAGGCACTGGGCGCAGACCTCCTTCATCATGCATTGCATCGGCGAGTTGATCGAGCCGATGGCGGTGTGGTCGGGGCGGAGGTGGGGTTTCAGCACGCCGTGGCGGGCGGCGCCGACGGCGGCCATCATGCGGTCCGAGCCGATGACGATCATGTGGGCTGCGTCGGAGAGGGGGACAGATTGTTCACCGAGTTGGCCGGAGGCGTAGGCGGTCATGGCCTGGACGATGTTGCCGGTGAAGGTCTTGTCCTGCGGGCGGGCCGGGGTGAAGCCGGGGGCTTCGTCGCAGCACCAGACAATGACGTCCGCGGCGGCCTCGATCTTCTCGACGTTGTAGCGGTCGCGCAGGGATTTGTAGCCGGCGAAGTAGATGACTTTCGAGCCCGCCTGGCGGGTCGCCGCGCCAATCGAGAACAGCACGGCGTTGCCGAGGCCACCGCCGACCAGGGCGACGGTGGTGTTCGCATGGATTTCGGTGGCGGTGCCGGTGGGGCCCATCAGGATGACGGGCTCGCCGATCGGCAGGGCGGCGCAGAGGTCGGAGCTGCCGCCCATCTCCAGCGCGATGACGGAGACCAGGCCCTGTTCGGGGTCGGTCCAGGCGCCGGTCATGGCCAGGCCTTCCATGCCCAGGACGGTTTCGCCGATTCCGGGTTCTTGCAGGCGCAGGGCGCGGTGTTCGAAATTCTGCAGGCGGTAGAACTGGCCGGGGCGGAAGGCGCGGGCGGCGGCGGGGGCGTGCAGCACGACCTCGACGATGGTCGGGGTGAGGCGGTGCACGGCGTGGACGCGGGCGGTCAGCTCGGCCTGGCACTTGGCGATCAGGGCGGGGCCGGAGATCGGCGTGGGCGCGTGGGCGGCGAGGACGTTGGAGACGACGGGGTAGCCTTGCTTGGCGCCGCCCATGGCCTTGACCACGTTGTCGAAGAAGCTGGGGTGGAGGTCGCCGAAGAAGGAGATGAATTTTTCGCCGTCCTTGTGCATCAGGACGTCGGCCCGGTCGGGTTTGGACAGTGCGCGCTGGGGCGCGACCTTGGCACCGCTGGGGTCGATGGCTTCGAAGTAGCGGCCGTCGAGCTTAATGCGGTGGTCCTCGCGAGCGAGCACGGTGTTGGGCTGGGTGCCCGCCGCGACGATGACGGCGCGGGCGGGGAGCGTGGCTTCGCTGCCGTCGCGGCGTTTGACGCGAAGGCCGGCGGCGTGGCCGTGGCGGTCGGTTTCGACGGCGAGCGGGGTGAGGCCCTCGGCGAAGCGCACGCCCTCCTCCATCGCCTTGGCGACTTCCTCGTGGTTCAGCGTGTAGGACGGGGCTTCAACCAGTTTGCGGCGATAGGCCAGGGTGGCGCCGCCCCAGGATTCCAACAGCGGGGCGAAATGCGCGGCGCGGGTTTCCTGGGCGGCGGCTGCGCGCTCGGCGGCGATGGCGGCGGCGTGGGTGAGGAATTCGGTGGCGATTTCGGAGTCTTCTTCGTTCCAGCTTCGACGGACGCTGATCTCGCCGCGCTCGGCGACCAAGATGCGGTAGCGCAGGGCGAATTTCTCCACCTGGCGGACGTAGTAGGCGAGGCTTTCAGTGGCGGTGTCGATGGCGGTCAGCCCGCCGCCAATCACCACGATGGGCATGCGGATTTGCAGATTGGCGACCGAGGATTTCTTGGCAGCCCCGGTGAGTTGCAGCGCCATCAGGAAGTCGCTGGCCTGGCGCACGCCGCGGGCGAGGTTCCCCGGCATGTCGATCACGGTGGGTTTGCCGGCGCCCATGCACAGGGCGATGTGGTCGAAGCCCATGGCCCAGGCATCGTCGATCGACAGGGTGGCGCCGCCGCCGAAGCGCACGCCGCCGAACAGGGCGAATTGGCTGCGGCGTTCGAGCAGCAGGCGGACCAGCTTGAGGTAGTTCTTGTTCCAGCGGACGGTGATGCCGTATTCCGCCACGCCGCCGAAGCCGGCGAGGATGCGGTCGTCGAGGTTCTCGAATTTCTCTTCGATGTCAGGGATCGGGGTGTTCGGGTCGAAGCCGAGCGGCTCGATCTTGAGGCCGTCGATGGCGACGATGGTGTGGCCGTCATTCATCAAATGATGCGCCAGGGTGAAGCCGGCGGGGCCGAGGCCGACCACCAGGACCTTGCGGCCGCTTTCGCTGGCGGGCAGCGGGCGGCGGATGTTGAGCGGGTTCCAGCGGGTCAGCAGGCTGTAGATCTCGAAGCCCCAAGGCAGCGCCAGGACGTCCCGGAGAATATGGGTTTCCGCTTGCGGAATGTCGACCGGTTCCTGCTTCTGGAAGATGCAGGCCTTCATGCAGTCGTTGCAGATGCGGTGACCGGTGCCCGGCCACATCGGGTTGTCGATGCACACGAGCGCGAGGGCCGCGAGCGCGTCGCCCTCGTTGTGCCGCACGAGGTGCATCTCGGAGATCTTCTCGTCG
>JANXSA010000359.1 GCA_025352915.1 Rhodospirillales bacterium
TGTAGTTGACGGCGCGGGCGGCGGCGATGGCGGCTTCGCCCATGGCGGCGCGCATGGCGGTGGTCATGCCGGGGGCGGGGGCTTCCTCGATCACCTTCTGGTGGCGGCGCTGGATTGAGCAGTCGCGTTCGAACAGCGACGCATAGTTGCCGTGGCTGTCGGCAAAAACCTGGATTTCGATGTGGCGCGGGCGGGTGAGGTAGCGTTCGACCAGCATGCGGTCATCGCCGAAGCTGCTGCGCGATTCACGCTGGGCGCCTTCGAGTGCTGCTTGGAAGTCGGCGGGGCCTTCGACCACGCGCATGCCCTTGCCGCCGCCGCCGGCCGAGGCTTTTATCAATACGGGGTAGCCGATGTCGTCGGCGGCGGATTGCAGGGTGGCGAGGTCCTGCGCTTCGCCGTGATAGCCGGGGACGAGGGGCACGCCGGCCTCGGCCATCAGGGCCTTGGCCTGCGACTTGCCGCCCATGGCGCGGATGGCGGCGGGCGGCGGGCCGACGAAGATCAGGCCGGCGGCGGCGCAGGCTTCGGCGAATTCGGCGTTTTCGGACAGGAAGCCGTAGCCGGGGTGGATGGCTTCGGCACCGGTCAGGCGGGCGGCTTCGAGGATGGCGTCGATCCGGAGGTATGATTCACGCGGGGCGGCGGGGCCGATGCGCATGGCGATGTCGGCCTGGGCCACGTGCATCGCGTTGGCATCGGCGTCGGAATAGACCGCGATGGTGCGCAGGCCCATGCGGCTTGCGGTGCGGATGATGCGGCAGGCGATTTCGCCGCGATTGGCGATGAGGAGTTTGGTGAACATCGCCATTACATCCGGAACACGCCGAAGCGCGTCGGCTCGATCGGGGCGTTGAGGGCGGCGGAGAGGCCGAGGCCAAGAACGCGTCGCGTGTCGGCGGGGTCGATGATGCCGTCATCCCATAGCCGTGCGGTGGCGTAGGTCGGGTGGCCCTGGGTTTCGTATTGGTCGCGGATCGGTTGCTTGAAGGATTCCTCGGCTTCCGGGGACCAGGTTTCGCCGCGCGCTTCGAGGCCATCCCGTCGAATGGTGGCCATGACGGAGGCTGCCTGTTCACCGCCCATCACCGAGATGCGGGCATTGGGCCACATCCACAGGAAGCGCGGGTCGTAGGCGCGGCCGCACATGCCGTAATTGCCGGCGCCGAAGCTGCCGCCGATGACGACGGTGAATTTCGGCACGTTCGCGGTGGCGACGGCGGTGACCATCTTGGCGCCGTCCTTGGCGATGCCGCCGTTTTCGTATTTGCGGCCGACCATGAAGCCGGTGATGTTTTGCAGGAAGACGAGGGGAATGCCGCGCTGGGCGCAGAGTTCGATGAAGTGGGCGGCTTTTTGCGCGGACTCGCTGAACAGGATGCCGTTATTGGCGACGATGCCGACCGGGTAGCCGTGGATATGGGCGAAGCCGGTGACCAGGGTGGTGCCGTAGAGGCGCTTGAATTCGTCGAGCTCGCTGTCGTCGACGATGCGGGCGATCACTTCGCGGACATCGTATGGCCGGCGGCGGTCGGCGGGGATGATGCCGTAGAGCTCTTCCGGATTGTAGCGCGGGGGTTTTGGCTCGCGCAGGGCGACGCCGGGGCGCTTGGTGGTGTTCAGCGTGGCGACGATGCGCCGGGCGATGCCGAGCGCGTGGGCGTCGTTTTCCGCCAGGTGGTCGGCGACGCCGGAGATGCGGGTATGGACATCGGCGCCGCCGAGGTCCTCGGCGCTGACGATCTCGCCGGTGGCGGCCTTCACCAAGGGCGGGCCGGCGAGGAAGATGGTGCCTTGCCCTTTCACGATGATGCTCTCGTCGGACATGGCGGGAACGTACGCGCCGCCGGCGGTGCAGGAGCCCATGACGACGGCGATCTGGGCGATCCCCTCGGCGGACATCTGCGCCTGGTTGAAGAAGATGCGGCCGAAATGGTCGCGGTCGGGGAAGACCTCGTCCTGGTTCGGCAGGTTGGCGCCGCCGGAGTCCACGAGGTAGAGGCAGGGCAGGCGGTTGGCGCGGGCGATTTCCTGGGCGCGCAGGTGTTTTTTCACCGTGACCGGGAAGTAGGTGCCGCCCTTCACCGTGGCGTCGTTGCAGACAATGACGCATTCGCGGCCCGAGACGCGACCGATGCCGGTGATGATGCCGGCGGAGGGCACCTCGTTGCCATACATGCCGTGGGCGGCGAGTTGGGAGAACTCCAGGAACGGCGTGCCGGGATCGAGCAGTTTTTCGATGCGATCGCGCGGCAGAAGCTTGCCCCGCGAGAGGTGGCGTTTGCGGGCGACCTCGCCGCCGCCGAGGGAGGCGTGTTCGGCCAGGGCGCGGATTTCGGCGACCTGTTGGCGCATGGCTTCGGCGTTGGTGGCGAAGTCGGGGGAGCGGGGATCAATGGTCATGCCAAGGGTCCGGAAAAGGAAGTCTTCTTTTTGTGAACAAAAAGAAGCAAAAAAACTTCATTCATGGGCTGCGACTGGTGCTGCAATGTCTGGTCAAACGGATAAAGTTTTTTTGCTTCTTTTTGTTCACAAAAAGAAGATTCTGTCTTCTTCATGCTGTCTCCCTGAACAGCTCGCGCCCAATCAACATGCGGCGGATTTCGGAAGTGCCGGCGCCGATTTCGTAAAGCTTGGCGTCACGCAGCAGACGGCCGGTGGGGTAGTCGTTGATATAGCCGTTGCCGCCGAGCGCCTGGATGGCTTCGAGCGCCATCCAGGTGGCTTTTTCGGCGGAATAGAGGATCACACCGGCGGCGTCCTTGCGGGTGGTGCGGCCGCGGTCGCAGGCTTTGGCGACGGCGTAGACATAGGCGCGGGCGGCGTTCATCACGGTGTACATGTCGGCGATCTTGCCCTGCATGAGCTGGAACTCGCCTATGGCCTGGCCGAATTGGTGGCGAGCGTGGATGTAGGGCAGGACGACGTCCATGCAGGCTTGCATGATGCCGAGGGGGCCGCCGGAGAGGACGACGCGCTCGTAATCGAGGCCGCTCATCAGGACGCCGACGCCGCCATCGAGTTTGCCGAGGATGTTTTCGGCGGGGACTTCGACGTTGTTGAAGACCAGCTCGCCGGTGTTGGAGCCGCGCATGCCGAGCTTGTCGAGTTTTTGCGCGCAGGCGAAGCCGGGCATGGTCTTTTCGATGAGGAAGGCGGTGATGCCGCGTTGATGGGCGTCGGGGTTGGTTTTGGCGTAGACCACCAGCACATCGGCATCCGGCCCGTTGGTGATCCAGAACTTGGTGCCGTTGAGGATGTAGCGGTCGCCGTGACGCTCGGCCTTGAGGCGCATCGAGACAACGTCGGAACCGGCACCGGATTCGCTCATGGCCAGGGCGCCGACGTGTTCGCCGGTGATGAGTTTCGGGAGGTAGGTGCGTTTTTGGTCGTCGGTGCCGTTGCGGCGGATCTGGTTGACGCAGAGATTGCTGTGCGCGCCGTAGGACAAGCCAACCGACGCCGACGCCCTGCTGATTTCCTCCATGGCGATGGAGTGGGCGAGATAGCCCATGCCGGCGCCGCCGAATTCTTCTTCCACTGTCAGGCCGAGCAGGCCGAGGCTGCCCATCTTTTGCCAGAGGTCGGCGGGGAAATCGTTGTCGCGGTCGATCGCGGCGGCGCGCGGGGCGATTTCGGCTTCGGCGAAGCGGCGGACTGAGTCGCGCAGCATGTCGATCTCTTCGCCGAGGTCGAAATCGAGGCCGTAATCGGTGTTGGCTGGCATGGGGGTCAGTCTTTGAAGGAAATAGGAAGGAAGGGTGTTCTTTTTTGAAAAAAAGAACCAAAAAACTTTTGTCCGTTTGCGCCCGGCGCCGGCAGGCGTGCAAATGGATGAAGTCTTTTTGCTTCTTTTTCTTCAAAAAAAGAAGCGGCTTCCCTTGTTTTCACGCCTTCAGCTCCGGAAAATCCTCTTCGCGGAATTCACCGGGCGCACGTTCCGCGCGGGCGTTCTCGGCAGCGCGCAGTTCGACGCGGCGGATTTTGCCGGAGATGGTTTTTGGCAGCTCGGCGAATTCGAGGCGGCGGATGCGCTTGTAGGGGGAGAGGCGGGCGTTCAGGTGCTTGAATATCGAGAGCGCGGTTTCCGGCGAGCCGTTGGCGCCGGCGGCGAGGGTTATGTAGGCCTTGGGCACCGCGAGGCGGATTGGGTCGGGCGCGGGGACGACGGCGGCCTCGGCGACGGCCGGGTGTTCGATCAGCACGGATTCCAGTTCGAACGGCGAGATGCGGTAGTCGCTTGCCTTGAACACGTCATCGGCGCGGCCGACATAGGTGAGGTAGCCGTCGGCATCGCGGCTGGCGACGTCGCCGGTGCGGTAATACTCGCCTTCGATGGTCTCGATGGTGCCGTCATCGAGCTGGTAGCCGCGCATCAGGCCGGCGGGGCGGTGAGCGAGGGGGATGGCGATTTCGCCTTCATCGGATTCGTGCCCGTCGGCATCGAGCAGAGCGAGCTTGTAGCCGGGCATGGCGCGGCCCATCGAGCCTGGCTTGACCAGCTGGCCGGGCGGGTTGGCGGCTTGCAGGGTGGTTTCGGTTTGACCGTAGCCGTCGCGGATGGTCAGGCCCCAGGCGGCGCGGACCTGGTCGATGACCTCCGGGTTGAGCGGCTCGCCGGCGCCGCAGGTTTCGGTGAGTGCGACCTTGTACGACTTGAGGTCTTCCTGGATGAACATGCGCCAGACGGTGGGGGGCGCGCAGATGGACGTGACCTTGTGCTCGACCAGGGTCTCCAGCAGGGCCTTCGCGTTGAAGCGCGGTTGGTTGGCGATGAAGACGCAGGCGCTGGCCATCCAGGGGGCGAAGAAGCAGGACCAGGCGTGCTTGGCCCAGCCGGGCGATGAGATGTTGAGGTGGATGTCGCCGGGCTTGAGGCCGAGCCAGTAGACGGTGGTGAGGTGGCCGAGAGCGTAGGAACGGTGGCTGTGCAGCACCAGCTTCGGTTTCGCCGTGGTGCCGGAGGTGAAATACAGCAGCAGGGGATCGTCGGCGTCGGTGGTGCCGTCCGGGATGAAATTCGTTGATTCCGCAGCGAACGAGGCGAAATCGGTGCAGCCTTCGGGGGCGCCGCCAACGGTCACCCGGGGTACAGCGGCGTCGAGCATGGACAGCTTGGCGGCGTCGTCGGCGGCGGTGACCACGAAGCGCACCCGGGCGCGGGCGACACGTTCGGCGAGGTCGGCGGGCGTGAGCAATGTGGTGGCCGGCACCACGACGGCGCCGAGTTTCATGGCGGCGAGCATCACTTCCCACAGTGGCACGACATTGCCGAGCATCAGCAGGATGCGGTCGCCGCGCTTCGCACCCAGGCGGCGCAGGCCGTTGGCGACCTGGTTCGAGCGGGCGGAGAGTTCGCCGAAGCTGACGCGCGCCGCCCCTGCCCCAGTGATCCACAAAGCGGGGCGGGATGCGTTGTCGCCCTGGGCCAGCTCGGCATCGAACCAGTCCAGCGCCCAGTTGAACTTTTCCAAATCCGGCCAGCGGAAGTCGCGATACGCCGTGTCGTAGTCGCTGCGGTGGGCGACGATCCAGTCGCGGGCCGTGCGCAGGGTGGCGGTGGTCACGGCAAGTCCTCCCGTGTCTGGGCGGTGAGCCATTGCGCGACGATGGAGAAATCCTTGGGGCCGAGGCCGGATTCGGCCATCGCCTCGAACAGCTTGGTGACATGGGCGCCGAGCGGGGTGGGGGCGCCGGCGGCACTGGCCGCGTCCTGGGCGAGGCGGAGGTCCTTGAGCATCAGGGCGGTGGTAAAGCCCGGGGCGTAATCGCGGTTGGCCGGGGTGGTGGGCACGGGACCGGGCACTGGGCAGTAGCCGGTGAGCGCGAAGCTCTGGCCGGTGGACGGGCCGACGATATCGTACAGCTTCTGGCGCGACAGGCCGAGGCGATCGGCCATGCCGAAGGCTTCGGACACGCCCAGCATGTTGATGGCGAGCATCATGTTGTTGCAGGCCTTGGCGACCTGGCCGGCGCCGGGCGGGCCGGCATGGATGATGGCGCGGCCCATGCCTTTCAGGACGGGCTCGGCCAGGGCGAAGCCGGCTTCGCTGCCGCCGCACATGAAGGTCAGCGTGCCGGCGACCGCACCGCCGGTGCCGCCGGAGACCGGGGCGTCGAGGAATTCGATGCCTTTGGCCGCGGCGTCGGCGCCGACGTCCTTGGCGGTGGCGACGTCGATGGTCGAGCTGTCGATAATAAGCCGGGTGCGGGCGGAGACGCTGGCGAGCACCCCGCCCTGCCCGGTGCAGACATCGGCGACATGCTTGCCGGTGGGCAGCATGGTGATCACCACATCGGTGTCAGCCACGGCTTCGGCGATGGTCGCGGCGGTGGCGCCACCATTGGCGCGGTGGGCGGCCAGTGCTGCTTCGGACAGGTCGAAGCCGATCACCTCGTGCCCGGCCTTCAGCAGGTTGGTGGCCATCGG
>JANXSA010000363.1 GCA_025352915.1 Rhodospirillales bacterium
CAGCGCATGCGGCGTGGCATGCTCCGGCAACCCGTTCTGCGCGCGGAACACCCGCATCGTCCGCTGCGCCACCCCGGCGTTCAGCCGCTCGCCCCGCACCCCCACGAACAGCGCCGCGGCCGGATCGCCCGCCCCAGGATGCAGCCGCAACCACGCGCCAATCGCCGCCCGCACCACCGGCAAAACCGGCACGATGCGCGGCTTCGACCCCTTGCCGACGACGCGCAGCATGGCATCCGTGCCCTCGCGCGGCGCCTCGCCCACGTTCAGCGCCAAGGCCTCGGCAATCCGCAATCCGCTGCCATACAACAGGCTGAACAATGCGGTATCGCGCGCCTGGGTGAACGCCGCCTCGCTCGCCTCGCCGATATCATTCGCCACCGACAGCGCCTCCGCCGGACTCAGCGCATGCGGCAAGGGCGGCTTGGCCCGCGGTGTCGCCAACAGCGAAATCTGCGCATTCGCCACCCCGTGCCGCCGCGCCAGAAACTTGAAGAAACTGCGCACCGCCGCCACATGCCGCGCCCGCGTGGCATTCCCCGCCCCCCGCCGCGCCTCCCACGCCAGCCAGGCGCGCAAATCCGCCGCCCGCAGCCCCCCCAGCGCCGGCAAATCCGCCTCCGCCCCAAGATGCTCGGTCAAAAACCGCAGGAACGCCCCAGTATCCCGCCCATACGCCTCCACGGTCAGCGGCGACGCCCGCCGCTCATGCGCCAGCCATGCCAGAAACCCAACGCGAGCTTCCCCCGCCATCATCTGCCGAGTGCGGCCGCCACCGCGCGCGCCAGAAACGCCAGCGGCCCCGCCCCCTGCGCCGAATCCAGCGGCGCCGCATCGCGCACCGCCAAGGCAATTAACGCTGGCGGACCCTCCCCCGGCAGCCGCAGCAGTGCCTCATGCCGCGCCAGCCGGGCGGCCTCGCCATGCAGCGCCAGCGCATCCTCGCCGCCCTCGCGGAACACCACGGACCGGTGCCCCAACAGCCGCACCACCTGGCCCGGCGCCAACGGCCGTGCGCCCGCCAGATCGTCCTCGATGCACAGGCTCGCCGCATCCACCGCCAGCAGCACCGGAAACACCGCGCTCACACAATCGGCCGGATTATCGCTGCGGATCAGCGCCAGCACCGCCTCCTGTACCCGCACCGACATTCCCGCCGCCGCCCGCCCGGCCGCCAACACGCCATCGGCCCGCTCGGCCATCTCGCCGGCATAAGCGCGCTCGGCACTCAACATCGCCGCCATGTGATCGGCCATCCGCTCACCATGCACCCGTGCCGGAGGGGCCAAGGCACGGTACAGCTCTGGCCGATCCGCCAGAAAGTCAGGATGGGCCCGCAGGTAAGCGACGACTTCCTCGTCGCGGTTCATAGTAAGAAGAAGTCTTCTTTTTCTGTAGAAAAAGAAGCAAAAAGACTTTCATCCATTAGCAAGCGGATAAAAGTTTTTTGGTTCTTTTTTTCAAAAAAGAACACTTGCCTTACGCGATCGTCTGCCCCGTCTTCGCCCAATCGGCCAAAAATGCCGCCAGCCCCTTATCGGTCAGCGGGTGGCCATACAGCATCCGCAGCACGTGTGGCGGCAGCGTCACCACATGCGCGCCCAGCTTGGCCGACTCGACCACATGGATCGGATGGCGCGCGCTGGCCACCAGGACCTCGGTCTTCAGGGCGGGGTAGTTGCGATAGATCTGCATGATATCGGCAATCAGCCCCATGCCGTCCTGGCCGATATCATCCAGCCGGCCGACGAACGGACTGACGAAGGTCGCCCCCGCCTTGGCCGCCAGCAGCGCCTGGGCGGCGGAGAAGCACAGTGTGACATTGGTCTTCACGCCGTCGGAGGTCAGCGCCTTGCAGGCGCGCAGCCCATCCGGCGTCAGCGGCAGCTTGACGGTGACGTTGACGGCGATCTTCTTCAGCACCGCGGCCTCGCGCATCATGCCATCGTAGTCGGTCGCCGCCACCTCGGCGCTGACCGGCCCCTCGACCAGGGCGCAGATTTCGGCGATGACATCGAGGATCTTGCGGCCGGACTTGGCGATCAGCGACGGGTTGGTGGTCACCCCGTCCAGCAGGCCGGAGGCGGCGAGGGACTTGATCTCCGCGGTATCGGCGGTATCGACAAAGAATTTCATGGCGGTCTTCCGGATGGAGGGGCAGTCAGCAGCACATGGATCAGGGCAGATCATAGCGGATGGCCGAGCGGAACAGAAAGCCGGACGCGCAGGGCGCCCTTGCGGTGAGCGACTTCGGCCGCGGGCAGACCGTGCCGGTGCTGCTGCCGTACCCCTTCGCTGGGCCCTTCGACTACCGCGTGCCCCAGGGCCTGACGGTAGCACCTGGCGATATCGTGCAGGTGCCGTTGAATCGCCGGGCAGAGATCGGCGTGGTCTGGGACGGCGCCGCCGAGGGCACGGTGGGCGACAACCGCCTGCGCCCGATCACCGCCCTGGTCGACACGCCGCCGATGCGCCCGGATATCCGCCAACTGGTCGACTGGATCGCCTCCTACACCGTGACCCCGCCCGGCGAGGTGCTGGCGATGGCGCTGCGCGTGCCTGCCACTCCGTCCGAGACCGCCCCCACCGGCTGGCGCCGCGCCGACCCCCTGCCCGAGGCACGCATCACCGCCCCGCGCCAGCGCGTGCTGGAGGTCCTGGGCACACGGCACGTCCCCGGCCCCGAACTGGCGAAACAGGCCGAGGTCTCCACCACCCTGCTGCGCGGCATGGCCGATGCCGGGTTGCTGGTCCCGGTCGCCCTGCCGGTCGTGCCGCCCTTCGCCCGCCCGGATCCCGACCATCCCGGCCCCGCTTTGTCGGAAGACCAGGAGGCCGCCGCCGCCGATCTGCGTGCCGCCGTTGCCACCAAGCGTTTCTCTGTCACCCTGCTCGACGGCGTCACCGGCTCCGGCAAGACCGAGGTCTACCTCGAAGCGATCGCCGAATGCCTGCGCCAGGGACGGCAAATTCTGATCCTGCTGCCGGAGATCGCGCTGTCGTCGCAATGGCTGACCCGGTTTGGCCGCCGCTTCGGCGTGGCCCCCGCGGTCTGGCACTCCGATCTGTCATCGCGCACCCGCCGCATCACCTGGCGCGAGGTCAGCCTCGGCGCCGCCCCGGTGGTGGTCGGGGCCCGCTCGGCGCTGTTCCTGCCCTTCCCCGATCTCGGCCTGGTCATCATCGACGAGGAGCACGAGACCGCGTTCAAACAGGAGGAAGGCGTGGTCTATCACGCCCGCGACATGGCCATTGTCCGCGCCCGGCTCTGCGCCGCCCCGGCGGTGCTGGTCTCGGCCACGCCGAGCCTGGAGACCATGGCCAATGTTGAGGCCGGGCGTTACCAGCGCCTGCATTTGCCAGCCCGCTTCGGCGGTGCCAGCCTGCCCCAGGTCGCGCTGATCGATCTGCGCGCCACCCCGCCGGAGCGCGGCAAGTTCCTCTCCCCGCCGCTGGTCGAAGCCATTCATGCCACCTTCGCCCGCGGTGAACAGGCGATGCTGTTCCTCAACCGTCGTGGCTACGCCCCCCTGACCCTCTGCCGCAGCTGTGGCCACCGCATGCAATGCCCGAACTGCACCGCCTGGCTGGTCGAGCATCGCGCCCGCCGCATCCTGCAATGCCATCATTGCGGCCATACCATCCCGATCCCCCCGGAATGCCCGGAATGCAAGGCCGCCCACAGCCTCACCCCGGTCGGCCCCGGCGTCGAGCGGATCACCGAGGAAGCCCGGGAGACCTTCCCGGATGCCCGGCTGCTGGTGATGGCCAGCGACACCATCACCGGCCCGAACGCCGCCGCCGAGGCCGCCCAGGCGATCGAGGACCGGAAAGTGGACTTGATCATCGGCACCCAGATCGTCGCCAAGGGCTGGCATTTTCCGCATCTGACCCTGGTCGGCGCGATCGATGCCGATCTCGGCCTGGCCGGCGGCGATCTGCGGGCGGCCGAGCGCACCGTCCAGCTGCTGCACCAGGTTGCCGGCCGGGCGGGCCGGGCGGGAGCGCCCGGCCGGGTGATGCTGCAAACCTGGTCACCGGAGCACAAGGTGATGCAGGCTTTGGTCTCCGGCGATCTCGAAGCCTTCCGCGACAACGAGGCGGCTGAGCGGCGGCCGGGCAACTGGCCGCCTTATGGCCGGTTGGTGGCCTTGATCGTCTCGGCGGATACGGCGGAGGCGGCGGATATCGCGGCGCGTGATCTGGGCCGGGCGGCGCCGATGGGGGACGGGATCCTGGTGCTTGGTCCCGCGCCGGCGCCGCTGGCGATTCTGCGCGGGCGGCATCGGCGGCGGTTGTTGTTGAAGGCGCGGCGGGATGTGGCGGTGCAGAAGCTGGTGCGGGAGTGGGTGGCGGCGGTATCGCCCGGGCGGGGGGTGAGGGTGGATATCGATATCGATCCCGTGAGTTTCATGTAGGCGGGGTCAACGGGTGCGCGACTCGTAGGCCTTGATCGCCGCGGCCACGCCCATCTTCGACATGGCATCCAGCCGCGAGCGGAAGCGGGCGCAGGCGGGGCGGTCGTTGACGTCGACCAGCCAGAGTTCGTTGCCCGAGACGACGCCGAGGCGGACCACGATGCGGCGGCCGCGCAACTCGGTCGAGGCGACGCGGCCCATGCCGATGCCGTCGATCGACCAGGTGAGGTCGGGCAGGGACATGCCATCGTCCTCCGCCGAGCGGTCCGGGGCGCGGGCGAGGCTGGCCAGTTCGGCGGCGACGGCGGCGGCCTGGAGGTAGGTGTCGCGGTGCTGGATTGCCGAGAGCTGGCCCAGCCCGGCGGGGACCATGCCGTAGGTGGCGAAGACCGCCTTCACGTCGTCCAGGTGCGACAGATAGAGCACGATCTCGGCGCAGTCGCAGCGGTGCTGGCAGAGCTGGGCGGCGGCTTCGCGGACGAAGAAGGTGACTTCGCGGAAGCCGTGGCCGGGGCTTTCGTTGCTGTAGCCGAAGCGAATGCGCCAGGTGGCCCAGTCGCGTTTCCAGCGGAAGGTGTCGGTGACCAGCAGGCCGAGGATCTGGACCTGGACGATGTCGTGCACCACGCCCGGAGGGGGCGCGGCGAGGGGGGTTCGTTCAGGGTCGCGTCGGGTCCATCCGAACATGGCAAGGATGGTGGCAGGCGGCGGTTAAGGAAGCATGATCGCGCTCTCTTGCCACATCGGCGCCGCCGCGCCAAAGCTGAACTTGCATGCTGGAGAGCGCGATGTCCCGACCTGTCGATGCCGTGATCGAAGCCGCCCGTGGCTTCATGGGCGAGCGGATGACCACCAATGCCGGGCTGCGCGATCATCATTCGCACGGCCAGGACACGCAGACGCCGGTGCAGCCGGATGCCGTGGCGTTTGTCGAGACGACCGAGGAAGCATCCAAGCTTATGGCGCTTTGCCACGCCAATAGCGTTCCCGTTGTGCCGTTCGGGACCGGGACTTCGCTGGAGGGGCATGTGACGCCGGTGCGGGGCGGGATCAGTCTGGATTTGTCGAAGATGAATGCGGTCTTGGAAGTCAATGCGGCGGATATGGATTGCCGGGTGCAGGCGGGGGTTACGCATCGGAGTTTGAATACGCATCTGCGTGACCAAGGCCTGTTCTTTCCCGTCGATCCCGGGGCGGATGCCTCGCTGGGGGGGATGTGCGCGACGCGGGCGAGCGGGACGGCGGCGGTTCGGTATGGGACGATCCGGGAGAATGTGCTCGGGCTGACGGTGGTGCTGGCGGATGGGCGGGTGATCCGGACGGGCGGGCGGGTGCGCAAATCGGCGGCGGGGTATGACCTGACGCGGTTGTTCATCGGCAGCGAGGGGACGCTGGGCGTGATCACGGAGATTCAGTTGCGGCTGCATGGCATCCCGGAGGCGTCCAGTGCGGCGATCTGCCAGTTTTCCGAACTTGGCGCGGCGGTCGAAACCGTCATCGCGGTGATGCAGCTGGGCATTCCGGTCGCGCGGATCGAGCTGTTGGATGAGGTGCAGATGGCGGCGTGTATCAGCTATTCCAAGTTGGAGGGGTTGAAGGCGGTGCCGACGCTGTTCTTTGAGTTTCATGGCACGGCGGCTGGGGTGGCCGAGCAGGCGACGCAAGCGGAGGAAATCGCCGAGGGGTTCGGGGCGGACGGGTTCCAGTGGGCGACCGATGCCGCCGAGCGGAGCCGGCTGTGGCGGGCGCGGCATGATGCGTACTGGGCGGCGCTGGCGCTGAAGCCGGGGCACCAGGGGATTGCGACCGATGCCATCGTGCCGATCTCGCGGCTGGCGGAGGCGATCCTGGGGGCGCAGGCGGATATCAAGGCATCGGGGCTGACGGCGCCGATCGTCGGGCATGTCGGGGACGGGAATTTCCATACGGTGATCCTGGTGCCGCCGGAGGCCGGGGGGCTGGACCGGGCGTGGGAGCTGGATAAGAAAATCGTGGCGCGGGCGCTGGCACTCGGCGGGTCGTGCAGCGGGGAGCATGGGGTGGGGCTGGGCAAGCGCGAGTTCTTGGAGGCGGAAGTCGGGGCGGAGGCGCTGGCGGTGATGCGGGGGCTGAAGGCCAGTCTTGATCCCAAGGGGATCCTCAATCCCGGGAAGATTTTTCTGAATTAGTTGTTGTATCGTAACAAATCGGGCATGAGTGGGCTATGGCGCCTGGGGGCGTTTTCGGCGGCGGGCGATGGGGGATCGCGGCCGGGGCGGGGGCGGGATGCCGGTTTGATGCCAAGCGTCGATCTGTCGGGTGCCGGGAGGAAGAGTCGGATGGCGCTTCGCTTATCCGACCTACGATTCGTCCGGAGCGGGTTGGCAGTTTGGGCGTGTGGTGCGCGGGGGCGGAATGCCGGCGTGCCGGCCCGACGCGGGCGGGCATGGCTGGCCAGGGCGATGAGGCGCTGACGCTTGATGGCGGGGGCGGGCGGCGGCAGGGTGCCGACCTGCCATAGGGCCAGGAGTTGTTCCAGGCGGCCGAAGATGCGGGCGAAAATGGCGGCGATCGCGGCGTGGATGGCCGCCGGCAACCAGACACAGTTCTCCCGCCCGGCCTGCGCATCGCTGCGCAGGCCGGCGAATTGCTCGCCGAGGGAGGGGGGTTGGTTCTCCATGTCCGGATAATAACTAACGGGCTTTGGGAGAACAAGGAAAAATTTACGGCTGCGGGGATTTTTTCGAAGGTAGGACGAGTCTTCTTTTTGTGAACAAAAAGAAGCAAAAAAACTTTATCCGTTGGGGGGATGAGGGAGAGGGTCGTGCAGGATGCGTGGATCTTTCGCTTCACTCAAGATGGCAATGATCTAGCGGTGGGGAGATACCCCTCACCCAACCCTCTCCCCCAAGGGGAGAGGGCTTTTCTTGCTTTGAGGATGAAAGTTTTTGCTTCTTTTTTCAAAAAGAAGTGCTTGTTTGCTGGCGGCTAGGAAGCCCAGTTGATGGTTGGCATGGCGGCGTGGCGCGGGATCACTTTTTTTCCACGTCCCAGAACACCGGGATGGTGGTGGCGCGCAGGCCGGTGATGTTGGCGCGGTAGGCGGCCAGGGTGCGGAATTGGCCGCCGTTGATGTAGGGCAGGACTTCGTAGGCGCGGGCGTGGACGAGGTCCAGGGTGGTGCGGCGTTTGGCCGGGTCGTTTTCTTCCCACCAGGTGCGGCGCAGGTCTTCCAGCTTCTGGTCACAGGGCCAGCCGGCGAGGCCGCCTTGGCAGGGGCTGGCGAGGTAGAGGTTGGTCAGTGGCGAGCCGCCGTCGAGCACGTTGGCGACGGTGACGAAGATGTTCCAGCCGCCTTGTTCGATCGGGTCTTTCTTGTTGCGGCGCTGGGTCAGGGTGGCCCAGTCCATGGTGGCGACTTCCATGTTCAGGCCGGCTTTGCGGAAGGCTTCGGCCATGGTCAGGGTGACGGCGTTGTTGATCGGGGAGTCCGCGGCGTTGAGGAAGACGATTTTCTGGCCGGTGTAGCCGCCTTCCTTGAGCAGGGCCTGGGCTTTTCCGATGTCGGCCTGTTTGAGGCCTTGGGCGCCGGCGGCGGACTCCAGGGGGGAGCCGCAGAGGAAGTAGGCCGGGCAGTACGGGACCTGTTCGGAGGCGCGGATGCCGGCGGCGTCGAGGTTTTCCTTCTGGTTGACCAGATGGAGCAGGGCCTGTCGCACTTTGGGGTTGTCGAAGGGCGGCTGGGCGTGGTTGAGGCGCAGCCAGACCATCGAGCCGACCGGGTTGAGCGCCATGGTCTTGATGGCGGGGTTGCGTTCGAGGATCGGCAGGATGTCGGGCGAGGGCTGTTCGATCAGGTCGATTTCGCCGGCCTGGAGGGCGGCGGCGGCGGTGGCCTGGTCGGGGATGGCGCGCCATTCGATGCGTTCGAGTTTTGCGACTTTGCCGCCGCCGAGGCCGTCGGCGGGTTCGGGGCGGGGTTTGTAGGCGGGGTTGCGGATGTAGATGGCGCGGTCGCCGGCGCGCCAAAGGTCCTTTTGGAAGATGAAGGGGCCGGAGCCGAGCGGGTCGGTGAAGGCGGTGGTGGGGGGCGTGTTGGCGATGCGCTCGGGCATGACGAAGAGGGCGCTGGCGGTGGGGCGGGCGAGGGCCTCGGTGACCAGGGCGAAGGGGCGGGACAGCTTCAGGGTGAAGGTTTTGTCGTCGGTGGCGTCCATGCTGGCGGTGGCGGCGGCAAGCGCCCGGCCGACGACATCGCGCTGGGCCCAGCGCTTGATGCTGGCCACCGCATCGGCGGCGCGGACGGGGGTTCCGTCGTGGTAGGCGAGGCCGTCGCGCAGGGTGAAGCTGTAGGCCATGCCGTCCGGTGACTTGGACCAGGCGCCGACCATCTGCGGCTGGGCCTCGCCCTTGCTGTCGAGCGCGAAGAGCTGGTCGTAATTCATGAAGCCGTGGTTGCGGACGAAGGCGGCGGTGGAGACAACGGGGTCGAGGCTGGCGAGGTCGTTGACCAGGACGATGCGCAGGGTGGATTGGGCCTGGGCGCTGCTAGGGGGGGCGATGCTGGGGAGAGCGGCGAGCAGGGCGGCGGCGATCAAGCGGCGCATGGCGTTTTCTTCCACTCAGGGGCGGATACAGTATGAGCAAGGCTGGGCTCTGGCCAGACCCGCGAGGTCCGGAACGTGGCTTCGCGCGACGGGCCGAGCGCCTTGGGTATTGCGGGGGGTAAGGAAGGGAGGAGGAAGTCTTCTTTTTGTGGACAAAAAGAAGCAAAAAAACTTTATCCGTTTAGGGGAGATAAATGCCGCGGCGTGGGTCCTTCGTTTCACTCAGGATGACGGGGGGAGGATAAATGGATGAAGTTTTTTTGCTTCTTTTTGTTCACAAAAAGAAGACTTTTCTTGGGTTTTTTCTAACGGACATTCAGACGCCGGCAAGGCCCTCGATATAGATGGCCTCGAGTGCTGTGCACAAACCCGCACTGTCACAGGCCGGGCTAGCCAGGAGGCGGGCGCGCATGGTGCTGCGCAGGGTGGCGAGGCGGGCGGGGGTGGCGGGGTTGGTCAGCAGGGCGATGGCGGTGGCGACGAAGGTGGGGGTGACCCAGTCGTCGAGGCCGGCGGCGCGGAGGAGGGATTGGCTGGTGCGGCCGGCCCAGCGGTCGCCGGGCGTGGTGAGGACGGGGACGCCTTGCCAGAGGGCTTCGGTGGTGGTGGTGCCGCCGTTATAGGGGAAGGTGTCCAGGGCGATGTCGATTTGGTCGTAGCCGCGCAGGAAGTCGTAGTGCTCGGCGCGGCCGGACAGGGTGATGCGGCCGGGGGGGATGGCGCGGGCGGCGAGGCGGGCGAGGAGGTCGGCGCGGTTGGAGGGGTCGTCGAGGGTGGGGTTGGCGATGTGCAGGCGGGCGGCGGGGACGGCGCGCAGGATGGCGGTCCAGGCGTCGAGGGTGTCGCGGGTCAGTTTGTAGGCCGAGCCGAGGCAGCCGATTGTGGGGGCGCCGTTGGTGAGCCAGGGTAGGGGGGTGATGGCGGGGGTTGGGTAGGGGACCTGGAAGGCCAGGTAGGTGCCGGGGACGCGCAGGATGCGTTCGCTGTAGTGGGGCTCTTCTTCGGGGAGGATGGCGGCGGCGTCGCCGACCAGGGCGTCCATGCCCGGGATTGCGGTGGTGGCGAACATGTTGAACCAGCCGAGCTGGAAGCGGGCGGGGCGGTATGGGAAGACGCCGAGGCGGCCGGCCAGGCTGTAGCCGTTGAGGTCGACCAGGATGTCGATTTCGGCGGCGGCGAGGGCGCGGGCGAGGGCGGCGTTGGGCATGCCCTTGACCTGCCAGAGGCGGTCTTCGGGGTGTTCGGTGTAGCCGGTGGCGGCGGTGGGGTCGGCGCCGTCGGAGATGAGGTGGATTTCGAAGCGGGCGCGGTTGTGGCGGTTGATGACGCCGAAGACGGGTTTCATCCAGTTGCGGGCGCCGAAGAAGGCGGACATGTAGGCGAGGCGGATTTTTCGGTTGGTTGGAGGGGCGCGCTGTGGGAGGGGGCGGATGGCGCCGCCGGCGCGGGTGATCCAGGCTTCGCGGGTGGCGCGGACGGCTTCGTGGGTGGCGGCGGCGCTGCCGGGGATGAGGACGGCCAGGCTGGCCAGGGCGGCGTCGCGGACGGGCGGATCGGCGCGGGCGATGACGCGGCGGTAGGCGGCGGCGGCGGCGTCAACCTCGCCGAGGGCGAACAGGGCTTCGGCGAGCAGGCTGCGGGCGCCTTCGGCGTTGGGGGCGAGGCCGAGCGCCTGGACCGCGGCGTCGCGGGCGGTGGCGTAGGCGCCGAGGGCGAGCTGGGCGCCGGCCATGCCGTACCAGGCGTCGAAGGACATGGGGTTCAGGGAGAGCGAGGCGGCGTAGGCCAGGGCGGCTTCGTTGTGGCGGCGGGCGAGTTGCAGGGCGTCGGCGAGGCGCAGGGCGAGGCCGGGGTGGTTGGGGTGGATGCGCCAGGCGGATTCGAGGCGGGCGAGCAGGGCGGGGTTGGGGCCGGCGGAGAGAGCTTGGGTTGCTTCGGCGACCAGGGCGCGGGGGTCGGTCATCGGGGGCGGGTCCATGCTTGTCGCTCCTGGGTCGCGCCGCCTTGACGGGTTTTGCCGGTCTTCGCAAGCGGGCGGAGGGAGGGCGAACGTTTCAAAAAAAACACCTGTATTGTAATTTGGATGTAAGGAGTTGGGGGCTACCTTCCCCTTGCCGCAAAGAGCCGCCCAGGGCGCACCCGGACAGCACGACGCAGCGTGAAGCTATCATCATCATAAGCAAGGATATTTCCAATGTTCACCTCCGCCCTCCAGATCATCAAGAGCGCCGTTGCCGACCGTCGTGGCGTGACTGCCATGGAATATGGCCTGATCGCCGGCGTTCTGGCTGTTGGCCTTGCCACCGCCTTCACCGCGCTGTCCGGCCGCCTGACCACCGCGTTCAACGCACTGAACTTCTGATCCCTGCCGGGCGGCTCCCCCGCCGCCTGCCGGGTTTCAGATAGCCTCCGTTCGGTGCCATTTGGGCACCGGCGGGGGCTGTCTGCGTTTCAGGTCATGGCGACGGGGAAGGCCGCCGCGGAGGAAGCAAGCCTCCGGCGGCGTCGTGCGCAGCACGCTTACGCGTGACGGGCCGGCGGCCCTTTGAACCCATGACTTTGCGCCCGGATTCCGCCCGACCAGCTGTTCTTATGGATGGGGTCAAGGGGCCGCTGGCCCTTTGCCGCCGGAGGCTTGCTTACCGTCCTTGCCTCAGAACAGCCCTTCGATCCCGCCCAGGTCGTTCAGGGTGATGCTGTTGGCGGCGGGTACGCGGGGCAGGCCCGGCATGGTCATGATGTCGCCGCAGACGGCGACGACGAAGCCGGCGCCGGCGGAGAGGCGGACGTCGCGCACCGTGAGGGTGTGGCCGGTGGGGGCGCCCAGGAGGGTGGGGTCGCTGCTGAAGCTGTACTGGGTTTTGGCGATGCAGACGGGGAGGTCGGCGAAGCCGGCTTTTTCGAAGCTTTCGAGTTTCTTGGCGACGCCTGAGGCCAGGTCGATGTCCTCGGCGCGGTAGATCTCGTGCGCGATGATGCGGATCTTGTCGGCCAGGTGCAGGTTCGAGGGATAGAGCGGCCGGTACGCCGCCGTCTTCGCCGCGATGCGCGCGACGACGGCGCGGGCGAGGGATTCGGCGCCGGCGCCGCCGTCGCTCCAATGGGTGCAGAGATGGGTTTCGGTGCCGAGTGCGGTCATGGCGTCGCGGATGGCGGCGATTTCGGCTTCGGTGTCGCCGGTGAATTTGTTCAGGGCGACGATGACGGGGAGGCCGAATTTTTGCAGGTTCTCGACGTGGCGGGCGAGGTTGACGACGCCGCTTGTGACGGCGGCGACGTTTTCGGGGGCGAGGTCGCGGCGGGCGATGCCGCCGTGCATTTTGAGCGCGCGGATGGTGGCGACGACGACGGCGCAGGCGGGGGCGAGGCCCGCTTGCCGGCACTTGATGTCGAGGAATTTTTCGCCGCCGAGGTCGGCGCCGAAGCCGGCCTCGGTGACGACGATTTCGGCGAGTTTGAGCGCGAGCTTGGTGGCGATCACCGAGTTGCAGCCATGGGCGATGTTGGCGAAGGGGCCGCCGTGGATGAGGGCGGGGGTGCCTTCGATGGTTTGCACCAGGTTGGGCATCAGGGCGTCGCGCAGCAGGACGGCCATGGCGCCGTCGGCTTGCAGGTCCTTCGCGGTGACGAAGCTGCCGTCGCGGCGGGCGGCGACGACCATGCGGCCGAGGCGGGCGCGGAGGTCGTCGAGGTCGTTTGACAGGCACAGCACGGCCATGACTTCGGAGGCGACGGTGATGTCGAAGCCGTCTTCCCGCGGAAAACCGTTGGCGACGCCGCCGAGGCTGCCGACGATGCTGCGCAGGGCGCGGTCGTTCATGTCCAGCGCGCGGCGCCAGAAGATGCGGCGCGGGTCGATGCCAAGCTCGTTGCCCCAGTAGATGTGGTTGTCGAGCATGGCGGCCAGGAGATTGGCGGCCGAGGTGATGGCGTGGAAATCGCCGGTGAAGTGGAGGTTGATGTCCTCCATCGGCAGGACTTGCGCGTAGCCGCCGCCGGTGGCGCCGCCCTTGACGCCGAAGCAGGGGCCGAGGCTGGGTTCGCGCAGGGCGACCATGGCTTTGGTGCCGATGCGGTTCAGCGCGTCGCCGAGGCCGACGGTGGTGGTGGTTTTTCCTTCGCCGGCCGGGGTGGGGCTGATGCCGGTCACTAGGACGAGTGCGCCGTCAGGTTTGGCGTCCATTGAGCGGATGAAGTCCGACTCGATCTTGGCCTTGGTCTTGCCGTAGGGGACCAGGGCGTCGGCGGGGATGCCGGCGCGGGCGGCGATCTCGGCGATGGTGGCCGTGGACGACATGGCGCCAGTCTCATCACATCGCTAAATAAATCAATCAGGGTTTCAATGGAGGCTCCGTGCATGCGCCGGGCAAGCGGACCCAGCGACCGCCGCGCGCCGACGACGCGACCGCGGCCTCGATGAATTCGACGCCGCGGACACCGTCGACGAGGCCGGGAAAGTCGACCGCGGCGTCTGCTTTCGGGCCGCCGTGGCGCGCGGCGCGGATCGCCTGCGCGATCTCGTCGTAGAGCGTCGCGAAGGCTTCCAGGTAGCCCTCGGGGTGGCCGGCGGGAAGGCGGCTCACCCTGGCCGCGGCCGTCCCGGCAGCGCTGCTCGCCCGCGAGATCGTCTGCGTCGGCTGGCCGAACGGCGACCAGTGCAGCTGGTTCGGCTGCTCCTGCCGCCACTCGATGCCGCCGCGGCTACCGTACACGCGCAGCCTCAGGCTGTTCTCGTTGCCCGGCGCGACCTGGCTGGCCCAGAGC
>JANXSA010000376.1 GCA_025352915.1 Rhodospirillales bacterium
TCCCGGCACCAAAAATGCCTCGCCGGCCCTCAACCGGGAGACTTTCCGGACGGACACTAACAGCCCGACGCCCAGCAATGCCATCGACGCCGGCTCCGGCGTGGCGATGCCTTCCCCGACATTGAAGATGAAATCGTCGAAGCCCAGCCCGGCCGGGTCGATCACCGTGCGGATGGTAATCGCGGTCACGCCGCTGAAGGCGCCGCCGCACCAGGCCAATGGTGTTCTTCGTTGCGGCCATACCATCATATCGCCGCAGCAATTGCCCGCGTCGCCAGAGCCCGCCATGCCCAACACCGAACTGCCGCTCATCTCCGCCGCCCGCGCCGCCGCCCTGCGAAATACCTGCCGCAATGGCAGAACCAGATGGACCCGGTGACGCTGGCTTTTGCCGAGCGTGGCTGAGGCTTCACCCTGGCCGAGTGGCGCCACGCCGAATGGACCCGCACCGCCCTGTTCCGCGCCGTCCAGGGGCTGTTCGAACGCTACGACATGCTGGTGATGCCGACAATGTCACGCACCGCACTGCCCGTCGGCCACGACGCCGCGAACGACCAGGTGATGGTCGATGGCGAGCCGACCGGCATTACCCGCCAGGGCTGGACCGCCTATCAATACCCGTTCAACCTGACCGGTCACCCGGCGCTGACCATCCCCTCGGGCTGCGGCACCGATGGGCTGCCGCCGGGGTTGCAGGTCGTCGGCCCCTGGGGCAGCGAGACCGATATTCTCCGGGTCGGCGCCATGCTGGAACAGGCGCGGCCCTGGGCGCAGCACCGGCCACCGGTCACCGGGGCGGCGGGGTGAGGCTTGCCGTCGTCCTGGCCGTCACGCTCGCGGCGGGCGACGTCCAGGCCGCCGAAATCCCGCGCCTTGTCGCCGGGCCTGCAACGCGCCGGCTGGCAACGCGAATGCCGCGAGGCAAAGCAGCCCGTCCGGCAATAATCGCCCGCAATATGCTCCACCGAGCCGGAAGTGCGGTTGACGACGCTGGAATCGCCCGCCTAGTTTGATCGTGAAGTTGCGTCGTGACGACAAACGTCCGCGCCAAAGGGGAAACGCCTGCGGATGGACGATGTCGTTCGCCTGCTGCAGCTCGCAATCAACGGTACAGCCGCAGGCTGTATTTATGGTTTGGTCGCGCTCGGCTTCGTGCTGATCTACAAGGCCACCGAGATGGTGAACTTCGCCCAGGGCGAGCTGATGATGCTCGGGGCGTTCTTTGCCTACACTTTCGTCAGCATCCTCGGCATGAACTACTGGGTCGGTTTCGCGCTGGCGATCGCGGCGACCGCCGCCTTCGGCTACGTGCTCGATGCCGTGGTGCTGCGCCGGGTGATCGGCCAGCCGCAATTCGCCGTGGTGATGCTCACCCTCGGCCTGGCCTTCATCTTCCGCGCCGTCGCCGGCGGCATCTGGGGCTACGACGCAATCGGCTTTACCACCCCGTTCACCAACAAGATCGCCAATCTCGGCGGCGGCGTGGTCCTCGGGCAGGACAATGTCTCGATCATCATCGGCACGGTAATCTTGTGCGCAGTGCTGTACGTGTTCTTCAGCCGCACCCGGCTCGGCATCGCCATGCAGGCCAGCTCACAGAACCAGCTTGCCGCCTATTACATGGGCATCCCGGTGCGCACCGTGTTCTCGCTGATCTGGGCCATTTCGGCCGGCGTCGCCGCGGTCGCCGCGGTGCTGCTGGTGCCGGTGTCGCAGATCGACGTCAACATGGGCCTGATTGGCATCAAGGCCTTCGCCGCCGCGGTGCTGGGCGGCTTCGGCTCGATCCCCGGCGCGCTGGTCGGCGGCGTGATCATCGGCATCGTCGAGCAGCTTGCCGGCTACTACCTGCCGGCCGGCTCGATGGAGCTGACCTCCAATATCGTGCTGCTAGGCGTGCTGATCCTGCGACCACAGGGTCTGTTCGGCCAAGTCATCCGCAAGCGGGTCTAGGGATCTAGAGGATGAGCCAGCTCAAGACCAGCTACACCCAGGACCTCCGCCTCGCCCGCCGGCGCGGCGATATTGGCTGGTACGGCCTGTTGCTCGCCGTGCTGCTGGTGCTGCCGCAGGTCGCCGGCGAGTTCTATGTCGGCGAAATCGCCTTCGTCTTCATCTACTCGATCGCCGGCGTCGGACTGATGCTGCTGACCGGCTATACCGGCCTGGTCAGCCTCGGCCATGCGGCGTTTCTCGGCATCGGCGCCTATGCCAATGCGATCCTGCTGGCCAAGGGCGTGCCGTTCCTGCTGTCGCTGCCGCTGGCCGGGCTGATCAGCGCCTTCGCCGGGGTGGTGATCGGCATCCCAACCCTGCGCATGAGCGGGCTGTACCTCGCCATCGCCACCCTGGCCTTCGGCAGCATCGTCATCCTGGTCGGCGAGAAATGGCATTCGCTGACCGGCGGCTTCGACGGCTTCCCGGTCCCCTCGCCCCGGGTGTTCGGCCTGCTGATCGAGGGCCCGACCGCGGTCTACTACCTGGCGCTCGCGGTGCTGGTCCTGGTGCTGCTGCTGGCAATGAACATCCTGCGCGCGCCGCTCGGCCGCGCCCTGGTGGCGATCCGCGACAGCGAAATCTCCGCCCAGTCGATGGGCATCAACCTGGCCTTCTACAAAACGGTGGCCTTCGCCCTGTCGGCCGGCATCACCGGCCTGGCCGGCGCGCTGTTCGGCCATTACGTCCGCCATCTCGCCCCGGATTCCTTCGGCGTGCTGCTCTCGATCCAGCTCGTCACCATCGTCTTCATCGGCGGCCTCGGCTCGCTGCACGGTGCGGTCTTCGGCGCCGCCTTCGTCGCCATGCTGCCGCAGGCGATCGCCCTGGTGCGCGACGACCTGCCCTTCGGCATCGGCCGCATGCCCGGCCTGGAGCCCAGCCTGTTCGGCCTGATCCTGGTGCTGGTCATCATGTTCGAGCCGCACGGCATTTACGGCCGCTGGCTCAAGCTGAAGCGCTGGTTCATCGCCTTCCCGATGCACAAGCGCGCGGCCTTCCGCCGGCAGAAATCCTACGCCAAGTCGGAGCGCCTGCGATGACGACGGGTTACTTCTCCGCCCGCGACCTCGCCATGCGCTTCGGCGGCATTCGCGCCGTCGAGGGGGTCTCCTTCGACGTCCAGAAAGGCGAGGTGTTCTCGATCATCGGCCCGAACGGCGCCGG
>JANXSA010000402.1 GCA_025352915.1 Rhodospirillales bacterium
GGACCCGGCCAACACCACGCGCTGCCTGACTCGCCCAGCACGACGACACGCAATCGACGCCTCCTAACCGAGCTTAAATTCCAAACCCGGCTGTATCAAAGTCGTTGACACGTTCCGTTATGTCAAGTAGGGGAACTGCTCGAAGGCAACTCATGGCGACTGGCGGGGGGGTTCTCAAGATCGTCTGTATCCCAAACGGCTGAATTGCGCTGGACCTTGAAGCTTTGTTTGTCGTTTGGCACTCGCAGAAAATTCATCACCATGAGTCGAACCATAGTCATGTTTTGGTGTCTCGCACCGGATCGCAGGTGGCTGAGGTCGTCGTGGAACACGACGTCGAAACCCCAGTGTAGTCGGTTCGGCGGCTCGGTGGCCTAGAGTTCGGAGAGGTCGAGTCCTCAGATCGTCTGCAATACCTCGGCGGCGGCTCGGTCCTGGAGGACTCACCAGACGCCGAGCCGCCGCTACCCCTTTATGAGTGCATGACCTAGGCCTGCTTCAATATGGCCTTCAAGAGGCAGGTGTTGGTGGGGTGGAAGCGTGGACTCGGCCGAAATTCTGCGCGAGCGGTAGTGCGACCACTACCTGTCGACACATGGACCCGCCCCGGCGCCAAGCGAGCACAACCTCCATCGAGGTTGAGATGACACTCACCGCCGCCGCCCGTGGTTCCGCAGTTTTCCGCCAATTCCAACCACCGACATAGGCAGCGCCAAGCCCCGCCTGACCGCCGAATCGGGCCGGCACGTTCGCCTGCGTTCGCCGAAAACCGCCCACAGCCACACGAAAGTGGCACCCAAAACGGCACCCAGACGCAAGATACTCCGCGCCGGCGGCGGTGCCGAATGACCAACAACCACATGAAATCATTGGGGAAAACTTGGAGCGGGCGATGGGATTCGAACCCACGACCCCAACCTTGGCAAGGTTGTGCTGTGTCACTCTACCCGTGTTCGATATAGGTGGCTCCAGGCCCCGGACCCCACCAGGGTCCGAGACCCTGGACCTCGATTCTTAAGCGCCTCCGGCAAGGGGAGGCGCTCAAAGGATGGGGGTCTGGGGCCTCAGGCCCCAGCGGGTCCAGGGCAGAGCCCTGGCCTTCCCTACCTATTCGCCCCGGGGATCCACAGGACGTCTCCGCTGCCGTTGCCGTTAAGGTGGCGGCTAAGGACGAACAGGTGATCGGACAGCCGGTTGAGGTATCGGATCACCGCCGGGTTGACGGCTTCGCTGTGCGACAGGGCGACCACGCGGCGTTCGGCGCGCCGGGTGATAGTGCGGGCCAGGTGGGCATGGGCGGCGCCGGGGGAGCCGCCGGGCAGGATGAAGCTGGTGAGTGGCGGCATGGCGGCGTTCATCGCGGCGACTTCGGCTTCCAGACGCAGCGAGGGCGCATCGGTCAGGCGCAGCCGGTCGCCGGCTTCACCGGGCACGCACAGGTCGGCGCCGACGTCGAACAGGTCGTTCTGGATGCGGGCGAGCATGGCGTCGGCGTCGGGGGGGGCGTACAGGCGAATCAGCCCGATGGCGGCGTTGGCTTCGTCGACCTCACCATAGGCATCGACGCGGATGGCGTCCTTGGGCACGCGGGTTCCATCGCCGAGCGAGGTCTGCCCGCTGTCGCCGCCGCGGGTGATCACCCGGTCGATCCGTACCATGCCGTGTCTCCTGTCACTCACATCAATCTGAACTCGATTTCGATTTCTACAATGTCCGGCACTGTTTTGCCGTCACGTCGGGCCGGGGCGAAGCGCCAGGTCAACGCCTGGTCGCGGGCGGCACCGTCGAGGCTGGCCGAGCCGGAGGAGCGGGTAACGAGCGCGCTGGCGACTTTTCCGCTGGTATCGACAAAGAGTTGCAGCTTCACCGTGCCGGCTTCGAAGCGCAGCGCGGCCTCGCGCGGATAGCCGGGCATCCGGTTGCCGGTATCCTGGGTGGCGGCACGAAAGCGATTATTGTCGGGGTCCAGAAGATCGGCATGTGGCGGCCCGCCGACTTCACCCATGTGCACCGTGGCCGGCCTGCCGGAACGCGGCGGAGGAGGTGGTGGCGGGGCCAGCGGTGGCGCCGTTGCATCGAGTGGCACCGGCTCGGGTGGCGCCGGCATCGGCTCTGATGCGGGTTCCGGTTCCGCCGGCCGGTCAGTCTGACCGCCGTCGCCGATCACCACCTCGATCGCCGCCGGCTCCAGCGGTGCTTGGATCGGCCGGCCCACCAGCCGGGGCCAGAACAGCAGCGCCAGCCAGATCATCGCATGCGCCAACAGCGACAACGCGCCCCAGCGCGTCATCGGACGGGCGGCAACAATCGTGGCCGCTTGTCCAGGCCATACGGCAAGCCGAACGCCGCGGCGGCGGCGGGCAGAGCATCGCCCGGCGTTGCATCGGCGGTGATCCGCCCGTCGGCCAGCACCACCATCCTGGTGGCGTGCTGCAAGGCCAGGCCAAGGTCATGCAACACCACCACCACGCAGGCGCCGGCCCTGGCGCGAACCCGCAGCAGTGCCATCACCTCATGCGCGGCGGCGGGATCGAGGTCGGCGGTGGGCTCGTCAAGCAGCAGCACGGCGGGCTCGCCGGCCAGCACTCGCGCCAGCATCGCCCGCCGCGCCTGTCCGCCGGACAGCCGATCGATCCGGCTGTCGCGCAGTTCCAACAGCCCGCAGGCCGCCAGCGCCCGCTCCACCGGCGCGGGATCGGCATCGCCATGCGGGATGCGCCCCAGCGCCGCGACTTCGGCCACCGTCAGCCCCCAGGCACAGCGCGCCCCCTGCGGCAGCCAGGCGACGCGACGAGAATCCTGCTTCGGCGCGCCGGGCAGCAACCCGGCCAAGGCACGTAGCAAGGTGGATTTGCCCGCCCCGTTCGGCCCGACCAGGGCGACCAGTTCGCCGGCCTTGGCGCGGAACGCCACCCGATGCAGGATGGTGCGGCCACCGATTACCACCGGCGAGTCGTGCCACGCGATCACGGTGCCATCCGCCGCGCGATGCGAACCAGGAACGGCGCCCCCAACAGCGCCGTCAGCACCCCCAGCGGCGGCTCCTGCGACAGCGGCAGCAACAGCGGCGCCGCGCGTGCCACGAGGTCGGCGGCCAGCAGCAGCGCGGCGCCGCCCCGTGCCGAGCCCGCCAGCAACGCCGAGGGCCGCTCGCCCAGAAACGGCCGCAGCAGATGCGGCACCACCAGCCCGACAAAACCGATCCCGCCGCCCACCGCCGTGGCGGCGCCAACCACCAGCGCCACCCCGGCCGCCGCCAACGCCAGGGTGCGGCCCACCGGCACCCCCAGGCTGGCCGCCGTCTCCTCGCCCAAAGCCAGCGCATCGAGCCCGCGCCCGAGCCGCAGCATAATCGCGCCGCCCAGCAGGATCGGCGGCGCGGCCAGGGCCACATGCAGCGGCGCACGATCGGCCAGCCCGCCCATCAGCCAGAACGTCACCTCAGCCAGGGCATAGGGATTGGGTGCGAAAGCCAGCGCCAGCACCTGCATCGCCGAGGCCAGCGCCGACAGCCCGACCCCGGCCAGGATCAGCGAAGGTGCCGATGGCGCCCGCCCGGCAAAGGCAAACAACACGCAACAGCCGAGTGCCGCACCGACCAGCCCGGCCAGTGGCAAGGCAGGCGCGAAGGCCAGCCCAAGCCCCCAGTAAAACGCCAGCACCACCCCCAGCCCGGCCGCGCCGCCAATGCCGAGCAGGGCGGGATCGGCCAGCGGATTGCGCACCGCGCCCTGGAGCACCGCGCCGGACAGCCCGAGCCCGCCGCCGATCAGTGCCGCCAGCAAGGCGCGTGGCAGTCGCAGTTCCCACAAGATCGCCGCCTCCGGCACGCCGAACCCGGTGGCGCCGACCAGCAGGGCCAAGCCCAGCAGGGCGAGCACAAGGACCGCGAGCGCCGCTCTCATCGCGCCAGCAGCGCCACGGCGTCGGCGGTCCAGGGGCCGCCGCAGATGGTCAGTCGTGGCGGAATTTCCCGGCGTGGATGGTGGGCGAGCACGGGATGCGCCAGGAACTCGGTCGCCCGTGCGGGATAGGCCGGAGGGGGGGCGAGCACCAGCAGCGTGGCGGGCGTTCGTGCCAGCGCTTCCAGGCTCAATTGCCGGCCATCCCCGGCATTCGCCAGCCCGGCCGCCCGCAGCACCGCGTCGCGCAGGCTGCCCGGCCCGGCGGTCAGGCCGCGCGGCTCCAGGGCGATGGCGGCGCCTTGCGCGGCGCGGGGCGCGTCATCCATCTGCGCCAGCAATGCCTCGGCCCGGTCCGAAGCGCCGAGCCGGGCGCCGAGGTGGCGGAAGGTCGCGCGGATGCCGGCGAAATCGGTCGGCGGGGTGATCCGCTCGACCGCGACGCCGCGCCGGACGAGCGCGTCCAGCGTGGCGCGGGCGCCCCAGGGGGCAGCCAGGACGAGAGCGGGACGCAGCGCCAGGACCGCCTCGGCATCGGCGCGCACCGTTGGGATCCCGGCGGCGGTGGCGGCCATCACGGATAGATCGGGATCGCGCGCCAGGAAGGTCACGGCAGCGGCGCGCTCGGGCGCCAGGGCGAGTAGGTACTGGTCGGTGCATAGGTTCAGGGAGACAATATCAGGGGCGGCTTGGGCGGGGAAGGCGAGGAGGAAGAAAGCACTTCTTTTTGTGAACAAAAAGAAGCAAAAAAACTTCTTCCACCGGGCCGGGCCAGATAGCGGATGTCCGTCGCGAGGCAATGGATAAAGTTTTTTTGCTTCTTTTTGTTCACAAAAAGAAGATTCTTCCTTCCTCCTCACAACACCAGCACACCGCGATGCTTGGCCTTGCCTTCGGGTTCGACATGGATGGTGATGACCAGGCCTTCCATCTCGGTCTTCAACGCGACCTCGATGCGATCGCAAATCTCGTGCGCGTCGGCCACCGTCATCAGGGCGGGGACGACCAGGTGGAATTCCAGGAAGGTCAGCCGGCCGGCGTGGCGGGTGCGCATGTCGTGCGCCTCGATCGCGCCTTCGGCATGGGCGCCGACCAGGGCGCGGATCCGGGCCACAATGTCCGCCGCGGGGGCCTCGTCCATCAGCCCGCCGACGGACGAACGGATCACCATCGTGCCGGAGACCAGGATGTAGAGCGCGGTCGCGGCGGCCAGCAGCGGGTCGATCCACCATATCCCGGTGGCGACCGCGAGGCCGAAGCCAGCCAGCACACCCACCGAGGTCACGACATCGGACAGCAGATGGCGGCCGTCGGCGGCCAGTGCGGGCGAGCGCAGGCGCCGGGCGGCGCGCACCAGCACCAGGCCCCAGGCCAGGTTTAGCGCGCCGGCGGCGGCGTTCAAGGCGATGCCGAGCAGCGGGGCATCGATCGGGCCGGGCGTCTGGGCGGTGTGCCAGGCGTGTTGCAGGATCACCAGGGCGGCGACCACGATCAGCACGCCCTCGATCACGGCAGCGAAGAACTCGGCCTTGTCGTGGCCGTACGGGTGGTCGGCGTCAGCCGGCCGGGCGGCCAGGCGGAGTGCGATGAAGGCGGCGGCCGAGGCGGCGACGTTGACCACCGATTCCGCGGCGTCCGAGAACAGCGCCGCACTGCCGGTGACCCACCAGGCGGCCAGCTTCAGCGCCAGGACCACCAGGCCGATGGCGATGCTGCCGGCGGCGATGCGTTCGGCCTGTCTCATTTGGTGCATCGCCTCATGCCCGGCGATCCCTCACTGCCGCGGCGCGACCATGATGAAGACCTGTTTGCGGGCATAGGAGAACCACAGCCGGCGGCTGCCCAGGTAGTCCATGCCGAGGATCATGTCGACCGTGCCGAGGCCGGAATCGGTGACCAGCAGGCGCGCGTTGGCGAAACGCTGCGGCCCGATCTGCAATTCGGCGAAGCGGTGCTGGCGCACGGTGACCGGCGCCGGCCCGATGCCGCGCATGATCGAGGAGGGCGAGGCTGCCAGTTCCTCGGCCGTGACCCCGCTGGCCAGGGCGGCGCGGGTGGTGATGACCGAGCCGGTGGCGCCGGTGTCAAGCAGGGCCATCAGCGTGGTGGCGCCGACGCGGACCTGCAGGTTCATGCGGCCGCGCGGCGATACCTCGGCCGGCGCTGTGAAGGACGGCTCGCGCCAGGGCGGGATGACGGTGTCGCTGCAGACCAGGCCGCCGTACAGCGTCATTTTTCGTTTTGGCAGGTCCATGTCGATGTCGAAGGCGCTCAGCACGGTGACCCCCAGCAGCCCGTCGACCGGCTCACGCGAATTGGCCGGCAGGGCATAGGGCAAGGCGGAGACCGGGTGGTCGGGGATGGCCAGGCCGGCGAACTCGAAATCGCGGACCTGGGCGGCGAAGCTGCTGAACGCGCCGCCGGCGCCAGATTCGGTGAAGCTGCGGCTGGTGTCGATGGTCAGGCCGAGGCGTTTCACCGCGTCCTGGGTCAGCAGCACGCGCTCGGCGCCGGTGTCCAGCAACAGGGTCACCGGGTTGCCGTTGATCCGCGCCTGGACCAGGGGGGTGTTCTGCGACACCGCAACCGGGACTTCGGCGAAGGGGCGGATGCCGCAGGTTCTGAGCGAGGTCCCGGGTGCGGCGCATGCCGCCAGCAGCAGCACCAGGAGGAGTGCGATGAAACGCATGCGCGCGCCTTATGTTCGTGTCGCCAAGCTGGCGGCGCTTCTGGGGTGCAGCGCGTCAGGGCGCCTTGGCCGGTGCGGCCGCGGGGGCAATGTAGACCGCGTCGGACCCATTCGATATCCAAATTCGCAGGCGGCCCAGAAGGTCCTGGCCGATGATCATGTCCGCGGTCATGCCCAGGCTGGTGATCCACAGCGCCGGACGCTGGAGCGTGGTGCCGGCCAGCGCCAGGGTGGCGAAGCTGTGGCGCCAGATCTTCGCCGTCGCGGCGACGGTGCGCATTTCGGATACCTGCCCGCCCGCCGGAGGCTCGCCGGGGCCACCCACGGCAACGGCGAAGGCGGTGTCCACAACAGTCGAGGTGGCGCCGGTGTCGAGCAGGGCGCGGGCCGGGCGGCCGTCCAGGACCGCGCGGACCATCGGCCGGTTGCCGCGCGCCAACGCCGGATCGGAGCGGCGGAAGACGCCGACCGGTCCGCTCCACGGCGGCGGTCCGGCCGGGCAGTAGCGCCGGCGATACAGCCCCAGGGTGTTGCCCGGCATGTCGATCTCGATGTCGTACTTGTCGAAAGTGGCCATGCCTAGGATGCCGTCATAGCCCTCGCCCAACGGGTGGGCGTCGAACAACTCGGGGACGATCTGGCGCTCCATCGTCTCACTGCCGAGGGTCAGGCGGTCGATCTCGAAGGCGCGCGGATAGATGGTGCCGCCGGCGGCCGAGGTGACGGTGAAGCGGCCGGGCAAGACGCGGGTGCCGAGCCGCGCCTGCGCCGCGGTGGTCAGCGCGCTGCCGGTGGCGCCGGTGTCGAGCATCAAGGCGGCCGGCTTGCCGTCCAGGGTGACGTCGACGGCCCAGAACTTTCCGAGCCGGCGGATCGGCACCGAAGTGACCTTCTCGATCGCGCAAGCCTCGGGGCTGTTGGGCACGACCGGCGGGGCACAGGCCGTGAGCAATGCCAGGAAGGCCAGGATGGTTGCGGTGCGCACGAATGTTCCCTCGGTGGCGGCGACGGCGAGGGTAGCGGAAGGCAATCGGAAAGAGCAACGAGAAGAGTCTTTTTTTGTGAACAAAAAGAAGCAAAAAAACTTTATCCGATTTGGTTGCGGCGTGCTGGTGGGACACTCGACGTACGGCTAGCCCTCTTCCCCAAGGGGAGGGGAGTCTTTCTGAGTAGATAAAGTTTTTTTGCTTCTTTTTGTTCACAAAAAGAAGACTGCCTTTCTTCTAAACTGAAAAATACTTAGCCCGGCTGTTGAGCACCACGATCGCGCTGGTCGATTGTTCCGGGTGGAGTTGCCATTCATCGGATAGCGAGACGCCGATGCGTTCGGCCTGGAGCAACTGCATCAGCGGCGCCTGGTCTTCCAGTTTCGGGCAGGCGGGATAGCCGAAGGAGTAACGGCTGCCGCGGTAGGATTGGGAGAGCATTTTCTCCATGTCGCGATCGTCCTCGGCGGCGAAGCCGAGTTCGGCGCGGATGCGCTTGTGCGAGTACTCGGCCATCGCCTCGGCCATTTCGACGGACAGGCCGTGCAAATAGAGGTAGTCCTGGTAGCGGTTTTCCTCGAACCAGATTCGGGCGGTGTCCGAGGCTTTCTGGCCGACGGTGACGACTTGCAGGCCGATCACGTCGCGTTGCGCGTCGTCGATGTCGCGGAAGAAGTCGGCGATGCATTCACCGTCCTCTTTTGGTTGGCGGGGGAGGGTGAAGCGGCAGATTTCGGTGGTGCCGTCCTGCTCGAACAGGATGAGGTCGTTGCCTTGGCCGGCGGCTTTCCAATAGC
>JANXSA010000248.1 GCA_025352915.1 Rhodospirillales bacterium
GTGATCCACAGCATGCGGAAGAGGGGGTGGCGCAGGGGGACGAGGGCGGCGGGTAGGGCCATGGGGGTTTTTGGCAGGGTGTTGGGGGGAAAGGAAGGCGGGGGTTGGGCGTGGGGCGGGCGGTGCGGCTGTGGAGGGGTAAGGAAGGGAAGGGGTCACAGAGGGCACAGAGGGCCACAGAGAGCACAGAGATCGGCGGCTTCTGTCGCGGGGGATGGGCGGCGGTGGCTGCGTGTCTGACGGCAATCAGCCCAGACGGGGAATGCTGCGTCGTCGTGACGCAGCGTTCGTTTGGTGCCTACTCGGCTCAGCGGCTGTGGCGGAGCACAACGCCCGGCGCAGAGGAATGGGAGCCGCTCAGCGTGTATCTCGGAATCTACGATTCGCCCGAAACCGCAGAGGTGGAAGCCTTTGCCCGGCCACGATGGAAGCCCTCCGATTGCGACGCATAGTTCAAGATTTATGCACTGCGCCCCGATGGCCCCCTTTGACAAGGTCGGCATGGGTTTCGCATTCTGTAGAAGTTACGGGAGAGGGCGTGCCAGTGGCCTGGGGACAATTCAACCGCCGAGAAACGCCGACGCAGACACCGGCTACCGCCTTGCTACAGGTTGCATCCGGCGAGGTCTGGGGACGGACCCCGAGATATAGCTTCGGACCTGCGGTTCAAGCCTACACTGGCAAGCTGAGAAATCGGCGCGGCATCGACTTTACCACCATGGTTGACCCCCATGGATCAGAAGCTTCACCCTTCGAAGTCAGATGGTATCTCAATCTGACGAACGGCGTTGAGTGTCGGCGCAAAGACGGTGAAGACTTTGCGTGCATCAATGCTGTCGTCACGAATATGCAGCCATAAAGGCCATCCGATATGGCAAAAATCAAAATCTTCAAATACGAGCCCGACTATGACGTCATTCCGCAGGCGATATTCTGGCGCGCCCTCGGCTACTTCACAGTGATCGTCCGCGATGGCGAAGATGGTCTCGATGAGTTCAAGGCTGCATCTTTTACTATTGGCAATGATATCAAGTTTGACTTGAGGGCATATGCTGGTCATCCCGAATTAACCGTGACATTGTATCTTCCGAACGTCATAACCGACCTGGTTGAGATTTCGCGTGTTATCAAGATCGTGATTCGGGATATGGCCGTTCCCAAAAGTGCCGTTGCATGGCAGCGCGGCGAACCTATCGAATACGGAAACCTAAAAAGGCCGAAGGCCGACCGCCTACACGAGGCGGAGGCCCGTATTCTGGCTCTGAAAATAGCGGCACAGCGACCCAACAGGACGGCGACGACAGCGCACATAAAAAGGGAAGTGCCGAATTATATTGAATTGTCCGAGGTTGATCGTCGCAAGTCCACGACCCGCATTAATGAGTCGATGTGGCAGCAAATCGTAGGGAATGTCATTTCCCATCAGGACTCGCCCCAAGGACCGTTCGTGAAGGGCTACGCGAGGCGGACGCGCGACGGCCTCTCCGTGACTGAAAAGGGCATGGATTATCTGAACAGCATGGGGTTCCTGGATTCCGCAACCGCCTTGGCAGAATAGCGGTTCTTGTAGCCAAGCGGCAGCCACTTCATCTCGCTTTTGCCAATGTCCGTCTTATCCCACACGAACCATGCATAGGCGGTCGTCCCGCTGCCTTTCTGAACGGCGCCCGCAGGGTAAAAGGTGATCCGTTCGCTAAACACCCAGATACGGGTTGGTGGCGTCTCGACGAAGATCGTCCTCTGGCGGTTGGCGCCTTCCACGAAGGCAAGCCGTAGAAGTAGGGCCATCTTGCGCCGGGCTTGGGCGAGGCCGGTCTTCACGAACGCTTCCGCCGAGTTATATGGCGGGTTCGTGACGATGTTGTCCGAGACGCGGTCAGCCTTCAGAAAATCGACGCCAGCCTCGCCATAGCCGCGGTCGAAGAGGTCCGTGGAAAAAACCGGGCACCCTGTTTGCTCAAGGACACGGGACATGGCGCCGTCGCCGCACGCGGGTTCCCAAATCTCGCCCTCGAAGCGCTCATTATCGATCAGCGCATGGGTAGCCCACTCGGGCGTGGGGAAATAATCAGGCCCCTCCAGGTCAGCAAAGCGTTTGAGCGTCGGTTTGAAGCCGCCGTTGAGGTTGTATGTCGAATCCATCTGGCGATTCTACTCGAAGGCGGGGCAAAACGGAACATAACTCCGCGTCACGCTGCTGGCGCGGTGCAGAAATCAAGACTTATGTAACGAACGGCGGCTGTTGACCGGCCGCAGCTTTTTCGGAGCGGAAGTCATGCGCAAAATACGGAGCGGTTGCCGCCTGGCCGGAGGTTCTGTCGAGGCCGACATCCCGCATGACTACGTCCTTCATCATGCGTGATATTGGGAGGCGAGCGGGGAGTTATCGCCGTGTGGGGCGGCGGTGTCGCGCGTCGGGCCCAAGGAAGTAGGCCCGTCAGTGGCAATGGGGGCGGGCGGCTTCCGGGCTCCCAGACCAGGTATTGGGGGTCAAGGGGCCCTCGGCCCCTTGCCGGCGGAGCCTTGCTTGCCTTGTGTCTTGAGTCTGGCCTAGGTGGCGCGGGACATATGCGGGAGTTTGCGGTGATGGCGGGTTTGCAGGGCAAGGTGGCTTTGGTGACGGGGTCGACCAGCGGGATTGGGCTGGGGATTGCGCATGCGCTGGCCGGGGCCGGGGCGGATATTGTGATGAACGGGTTTGGTGATCCCGGGGATATCGCGCGGTTGCGGGAGGATATCGGCTCGCAGCATGGGGTTCGGGTGGCTTATGCGCCGGGGGATATCAGCGATGCCGAGGCGGTGGGGCATATGGTGGCGCAGGGGGTGGCGGAGCTTGGGAGCGTCGACATCCTGGTGAACAATGCCGGGGTGCAGTTTGTGTCCAGTATTGCGGCGTTTCCGGTGGCGCAGTGGCAGCGGGTGATCGCGATAAACTTGACTGGGGCGTTTTTGGCGATGCAGGCGGCGATTCCGGGGATGAAGGCGCGGGGGTGGGGGCGGATTATCAATATTGCGTCGGCGCATGGGTTGGTGGCGAGTGCGGAGAAGTCGGCTTATGTGGCGGCGAAGCATGGGCTGGTTGGGTTGACCAAGGTTGGGGCGATCGAGCTGGCGAATGATGGGATTACCTGTAACGCGATCTGCCCGGGGTGGGTTTTGACGCCGCTGGTGGAGGTGCAGGTGAAGGCACGGGCGGAGGCGGCGGGGATTTCTGTCGAGGAGGCCAAGCGGCAGCTGGTGATGGAGAAGCAGCCGATGGGGCGGTTCACCACGCCGGCGCAGATTGGGGCGACGGCGGTGTTTTTGTGTTCGGAGGGGGCGGCGACGATTACCGGGACGTCGATCTCGGTGGATGGCGGGTGGGTGGCGCAGTAGGGGAGGTCGGCTTGGCTGTTCTGGTTACCGGGGTTGCCGGGTTCATTGGCTATCACGTGGCCGAGGCGCTGTTGGCGCGGGGCGAGCGCGTGGTGGGGATCGATAATCTCAATGCGTATTATGATGTTCGGCTGAAGCAGGCGCGGCTGGGGCGGCTGGAGGGTAAGGGCGGGTTCAGTTTTTATAGGGTGGATATTGCTGATCGGGGGGCGGTTTCGGCGGTGACGGGTGCGCATCCCGAGATTGGCGGGATTGTGCATCTGGCGGCGCAGGCGGGGGTTCGGTACTCGATGGAGGACCCCTGGTCCTACGTGGCGTCGAACCTGATGGGGCATGTGGTGATGCTGGAGGCGGCGCGGCATATGCCGGGGTGCCGGCACCTGGTGTATGCCAGTTCGTCGTCGGTTTATGGGGCCAACCGGGCGTTGCCGTTTGCGGAGACGGACCGGGTGGATACGCCGCTGTCGCTGTATGCGGCGACGAAGCGGGCGGATGAGCTGATGAGTCATGCTTATAGCCATCTGTATGGGATTGCGCAGACGGGGCTGCGGTTTTTCACCGTGTATGGGCCTTGGGGCCGGCCGGACATGGCGTATTTCAGTTTTGCCCGGGCGATTCTGCGGGGGGAGCCGATCACCGTCTATGACGACGGGACTTTGCGGCGGGATTTTACCTATATCGATGATATTGTTGCGGGAATTCTTGGATGTCTGGATCGGCCGCCGGCGGATGCGCGGGTGCCGCGGCTGCTGAATATCGGGAATAGCCGCAGCGAGGCGGTCAATGACCTGATTGGGCTTTTGGAGGAGTCGCTGGGGCGGCGGGCCATTCGGCGGGTGGAGTCGCGGCCGTTGGCGGATGTGCAGGAGACGTTTGCGGCGGTTGATGCGATTGGGGCGTTGACGGGATTTTTGCCGAAAACGGCGCTTTCCCAGGGGGTTCCGCGGTTTGCCGAATGGTTCCTGGGATGGGTGGCGCAGGAAAAATGACGAAATGACGACATGTGGGGTTGACCGGGGGGGATGAGGGGCCTAAATCCCCGTCACGGCGATGGGATGCCTCTTGCGGAACTTCGCTGAAGCCTGTATCTAACTCGGCCTCGCCGGGAACTCGGATTCGGCGACCGGTCGGCACCTATGTAGGTAGGGGTCGAGCGGCCATTGTTCTTTCACAATTTCATCTGGAATAGGAAGGGATACGTTGGCGGCGTTCCACGCTTGCACAGAGATGTGTGGGGGTTTGTGGTTTGGTTTACTGGGGTTTTCGGCTCTGGTTGCTTGATCGTTTATTGGGGCGTTTGTTG
>JANXSA010000450.1 GCA_025352915.1 Rhodospirillales bacterium
CAAAAAAACCTTGCACCCCTCCCCAACCCCCGCTACAAACAAACCATGAACAAAACCCCAGCCAAGGAGGACGCCGTGCCACACCCCGCGCTGCACTTCTCCGAACGGCTGTACGCCATCCTCGTCCTCAACCTGCTGCCCCTCATCATGCAGCAGATCCTCGTCCTCGGCGCCTACACACTCCCGGTCTGGGCCCGCATCTCCCGCGCCCGCCAGCGCCTGACCCGCCTGCTCGCCAACTTCGCCGCCGGCCGCCTGCCGCGCCAATACACCCCCCGCCCCGGCCGCAAAGGCGGCCCGAAACCCGCCCTCTACATCCCGCAAAGCTACGCCTGGCTCGTAGCCAGGATCGGCTACCGCGCCGCCGGCTTTGGCGCCCAGATCGATTACCTCCTGCGCGAACCGGCAACCCAAGTCCTCCTCGCCACCGCCCCGCCCGAAATCCTCAAATCCCTCGGCCGATCCCTCCGCCCGCTCTGCCGCCTCCTCGGCGTCGAAATTCCCAAGCCCTTGCTTCCCTCCGCCCGCTCTGCGGAGGGAGCCGGAGGGGGGTGTGTTTCGGCGCGCCCCAAACCCGCCAAACCCAAACCCCAAAAACCTAAACTCCCACCCCTCCTCCCCCTCTACCCGCAGCGCCGCCCCCGCCCGCTCCCCTTCATGAACTTCAGCAAAAAAACCGCCCCCGCCTGACCGCGCCTACCCATGCCTATATCATTACGATATCGAAATAATACCCTCACCTTGCCCCCCATCCCCCGCTTCGATACCGTCGCCCCTCACCCGGACGCGGATTCCGCCTTGCCCCACCCATCGACCACCCGGCACCAAGCAGCACCCCGCCGCACCTTCGCGCCAGTCCTCGCCCTTTCCGCCCTGGCCGTGCTCACCCTCTTCCTGCTCTCTTTCCTCGTCGGCCCGTACCCGATCCCCCCCACCACCGTCGCCCGCGTCTTCCTCGCCCAACTCCACCTCGCCGAACGCACCTGGACCGACGCCGTCGAAATGGTGGTCCTGGATGTCCGCCTCCCCCGCATCGCCGCCGCCCTGCTGGTCGGCGCCGCCTTGGCCTGCGCCGGCGCCACCTACCAGAACCTGTTTCGCAACCCGCTCGTTTCCCCCGGCGTTCTCGGTGTCTCATCAGGTGCCGGATTCGGTGCAGCACTCGGCATCCTGCTCGGCCTGCCCGGCATCGGCATCCAAGGCCTGGCCTTCCTCCTCGGCCTCGCCGCCGTCGCCATCACCATCTGGCTCGGCCGCTCCTTCGACCGCCACGCCACCCTGGTCCTCGTCGTCGCCGGCCTCGTCGTCTCGGCGTTCTTCCAAGCCCTGGTCTCGCTCACCAAGATCGCCGCCGACCCGCTCAACCAACTCCCCTCGATCACCTTCTGGCTCCTCGGCGGCCTCAACCGAACCACCCCCACCGCCCTGCTCACCGCCCTGGTCCCGATCGCGCTGTCCGGATGCGTCCTGCACGCCCTGCGCTGGCAGGTCCACACCCTGGCCGCCGGCGAGGACGAGGCCCGAACCCTCGGCGTCGATATCCGCCGAACCCGCATATTGCTGATCCTGGCTGCAACCTTGATGACCGCCGCCGCCACCTCCCTGTGCGGCATCGTCGGCTGGGTCGGCCTCCTGATCCCCCACATCGTCCGCATGCTGGTCGGCCCCAACTACGCCGCCGTGCTGCCAATGTCCGCCCTCCTCGGCGGCGGCTTCCTCCTCGGCATGGACAACATCGCCCGTTTCACCGGCACTTTCGAAATCCCCCTCGGCATCCTCACCGCCCTGATCGGCGCCCCCTTCTTCGCCCTTGTCCTCGCCCGCAGCCGCCGGCAGTGGTTCTGATGCTCACCGCCGAAAACCTTCACTTCGCCTGGCCCGCCACCCAACCCCTGTTCACCAACCTCTCCTTCACCCTCCGCCAGGGAATCCCCCTCGTCCTCCTCGGTCCCAACGGTACCGGCAAGACCACCCTCCTCCGCTGCCTCCTCGGCCTCGAACGCCTCCACTCCGGCCGCGTCATGGTCGATGGCCAAAACCTCGCCACCCTCTCCGCCGCCAAAGCCGCCCGTCACATCGCCTACGTCCCCCAGGCGACATCCGCCGCCTTCGCCTTTCGCAGCATCGACATCGTGCTGATGGGCCGAACCCCCCATCTCGCCTTCATGGCCTCCCCCACAAGCCTCGACCGCGCCGCCGCCGAAGCCGCCATGACCCGCCTGGCCATCGCCCACCTCGCCGACCGCCCCTTCGACGAACTCTCCGGCGGCGAACGCCAACTCGTCCTGATCGCCCGTGCCCTGGCCCAGGGCTCGCCGGTCCTGGTGCTCGACGAACCCTGTGCCAGCCTGGACATCGCCCGTCAGATCCACATCATCGCCACCCTGCGAACCCTGGCCGCCGACGGCTACACCATCCTGATGACCACCCATTTGCCCGACCACGCCTTCCTCCTCGCCGGCGAAGTCGCCATGTTGAAAGACGGCCGCCTGCTCGGCCCGTCCCCCCCCGCCGAATTGCTGACCGCCGAAAGCCTGGAAGCCCTCTACGCCACCCCGATCGACCTGCTCCAGGTCCAATCCGGCCGTGCCCGCGGCCAAACCCTCTGCATCCCCATCATGCCATGCTGACCCGCCGAACCCTCCTGGCCGCCGTCATCCCCGCCCAACCGCGAACCATCATCGACATGGCCCATCGCCGCGTCGTCCTGCCCGACCGCATCCACCGCGTCGTCACCCTCGGCTCCCTGCCGGTGCTGAACAGCTTCGTCTACGCCATGGCCGAGGGCAGCACCCTCATCAACGGCCTCGCCGACTTCGCCCGCCCGCACTGGAAGTTTCAATCGATCTTCGCCCCCCAACTCGCCACCCTGCCCGCCATGCAACTGCCGACCCGCGAGCCCAACGTCGAAGCCATCCTGCTGGCCAAACCCGACATCGTCCTGACCATGCAGCGCGAAAGCGTCGATCTGCTGGCCGGCCGAGGCATCCAAGTGGTCTTCCTCGCCTGGCGCCAGCCGAACGACGTGAAAACCTGCATGTCCGTACTTGGCGAGGTCTTCGCCAAACCCGAACGCGCCGCCGCCTACACCGAATATTTCGACCAGACCATCGCCCGTGTCGCCAAAATCGTCGAAGGCGCCGAACGCCCCCGCGTGTTCTATCTCCAACCCGACACCCTGACCCAACCCCGCCTGATCGCCGAATGGTGGATCCAGGCCGCCGGCGGCATCAGCGTCAGCGACGACGGCCGCACCGCCGAAAGCCGCAGCTTCACCCTGGAACAGGTGGTACTCTGGGACCCCGAAATCCTGATCGTCACCGAGCCCAAGGACATCGCCACCGTCAACAACCACCCCGTCCTGAAACGCCTCAAATCCGTCCGCGCCGGCCGCGTCCTGGTCGTCCCGGTCGGTGCCCATACCTGGTCCAACCGTACCGCCGAACAACCGCTGACCGTGCTCTGGGCCGCCAGCCAGTTCCATCCCGGGCGCATGCGCAATATCGACCTCATCGCCGAAACCCACCGCTTCTACCGCGAGATTTTCGCAACCCCCCTGACCGATGCCCAGGTGGCGAACATTCTCAACGGCACGATGTAGCGACAGCCGCCAACCGCCATGACACACTCCACCCAACCGACACGGGGAAGACCGAAATGAGCAAAATCGCACTGGTAACCGGCGCAGGCAGCGGCGTGGGCCGCTCGGCCACGCTGGCGCTTCTCGAAGCCGGCTACGACGTCGTCCTCGCCGGCCGTCGCGCTGACGCCCTCGCCGAAACCGCCACCCTCGCCGGCACCCAGGGGGCGCGCACCCTATGCGTCTCAACCGACGTGACCCAACCCGAGCAGGTCGACGCCCTGTTCGCCGCCATCAAGGCCAAGTACGGCCGGCTGGACGTCGTCTTCAACAACGCCGGCGGCAATGTACCGAGCACCAATTTCGGCGACTTCACCTGGGAACAGTGGACCCAAGTTGTCGCGGTCAACCTGAATGGCTGCTTCCTGATCGCCAACCGCGCATTCCAGATGATGCGCGACCAGTCGCCCCAAGGCGGCCGCATCATCAACAACGGTTCCATCAGTGCCCACACGCCACGGCCTGGCTCAGCGGCCTATACCTCAACCAAACACGCCATCACCGGCCTGACCAAGGCGATCGCGCTCGACGGCCGCCGCTTCGACATCGCCTGTGGCCAGATCGATATCGGCAACGCCGCCACCCCGATGACCGCGCGGATGGCCAGGGGCGTGCAGCAGCCGGATGGCTCGACCCGGGTGGAACCGACGATGGGGGCGGACAATGTCGGCAAGACCATCGTCTACATGGCCGGGCTCGACCCCGACGCCAACGCGCTATTCGTGGTGGTGAAAGCGACCAAGATGCCGTTCGAGGGGCGCGGCTAAACCAAGCCGGGGATCACTACTCTGGCGTGGGGCGGCTTCGTCGAGCCTTGATGTCCGACCGCCGGGTCTTGGCTTCCAGCCGGCGAACTTTCGATCCAAGGGTGGGGCGCGTTGGCCGGCGCTTGATCGGAACGATAGTGGCCCGGCGGATCAGCTCGAACAGGATTTCGCGGGCCGCCGTGCGGTTGCGGTCCTGGCTGCGGTGTTCCTGGGCCGTGATGACGAAGACGCCGTCTTGCGTCACGCGGTGACCGCCAAGCTTGAGCAGGCGAGCGCGTACGTCATCAGGCAGGTTGGGCGAGAGGCTGGCGTCAAAGCGGAGTTGGACGGCGGTGCTGACCTTGTTGACGTTCTGCCCGCCGGGGCCCGAGGCGCGGATGAACGATTCTACCAGTTCGCGTTCATCGAGGCTGATGCGGTGGGTGACGGGGATCATGAAACCTTCTCCTGCCGCGCTTCTACAGCACGGCAGGAGAAGATGGGAGGTTACTCGCCGCCGCCGGCCGCTGGCTGCCCGGTGGTAACGCCGCCGTCGATGACAAACGTTTGCCCGGTGGTGAAGCTGCCGCTCGGCGAGGCGAGGAACACCGCCGCGCCGGCGATCTCGTCGGGCTCGCCGATGCGTTGCAGCGGCGTGGTGCGGCTGCGGGCCTTTTCCTTCACCGGATCCTCCCATAGCGCCTTGGCGAAATCGGTGCGGATCAGGCCCGGGGCGATGGCGTTCGCACGGATATTGTCCGGCCCATACTCGCAGCACAAATTGCGCACCAGCTGCATGTCGGCCGCCTTGGAGATCGCATAGACGCCAAGATGGGTGGAGCCGCGCAGGCCGCCGATCGAGGAGACGACGATCATCGAGCCGCCGCCGCGGGCCTTCATGCTGGGTGCTGCCATGTGGCACAGCCAGTGGTTGGAGCGGACGTTGTAGTTCATCACCCGGTCCCAGGCCTCATCCGGCAGGGTGGATGACAGGCCATAGAACGGGTTCACCGCGGCGTTGCAGACCATGACGTCGATGCCGCCATAGGTGGCGATGGCGAAATCCACCAGCGCTTGCAGCTCTTCCTTGCGGCCGATGTTGCAGACTTTCGTCGCAGCGGTGCCGCCCTTGGCGATGATCTCGTTGGTGACGAGGTCGCAGCCGTCCTGCTTGCGTGACGAAACGACAACTTTTGCGCCATGCTCGGCCATGCGCAGGGCGATGGCGCGGCCGATCCCCTTGCTGGAACCGGTGACGACGGCGACCTTGCCGGTCAGGTCGAATAGCGATGACATGGACTTTTCCTCCGCGAACGATGTTGGCGGCAGCAAAGCGCAAACTTCCTGAGCGCGCCAGCCCCGGCGAGAGGGAGAAAAAAGCAAGGATGTTCTTTTTTGAAAAAAAGAACCAAAAAACTTTTATCCATTCAGAAACGGCAAATGTCGTAAGCTCGGCTTAAATGGATAAAAGTCTTTTTGCTTCTTTTTCTACAGAAAAAGAAGAATCTTCCTTCACGCCGCCGGCCGCCACCGCCGCAGCGACAAGGCATTGAGCACCACGCTGACGGAGGACAGCGCCATCGCGCCCCCGGCCAGCATCGGATCGAGGAATCCCGCCGCCGCCACCGGGATGCCGAGCACGTTGTAGGCAAAAGCCCAGAACAGGCCTTGGCGCAGCTTGGCCCAGGTGCGGCGGGAGAGGTCGATGGCCTCGGGCACCAGCATGGGATCGCCGCGCATCAGGGTGACGCCGGCGGCCTGCATGGCAACATCGGTGCCGGTGCCCATGGCGAAGCCGACATCGGCGGCGGCCAAAGCAGGGGCGTCGTTCACCCCGTCGCCGACCATGGCGACGACGTTTCCCCCCTCCCGCAGGGCAGCGATGCGGGCGGCCTTGTCGGCGGGGAGTACTTCGGCCTGGACGTCGTCGATGCCCAGCGCGGTGGCGGCGGTCTGGGCGGCGGCGCGATTATCGCCGGAGATCAGGACGGTGCGGATACCCATGGTGCGGAGCCGGGCGATCGCCGCACTGGCATGGGGTTTGACCGCGTCGCCGAAGCCGAGCAGGGCCAGGGTCTGGCCATCGGCGGTGGCGAGCCAGGCAACGCTGCGGCCTTCGGCGGCCAGGGCCGCGTCGGCGTCGGTCAGGGTGCCGGGGGTGGCGCCGGTTTCGTCGAGCAGGCGGCGGCTGCCGAGGACGAGGCGGCGATTTTCGACGATGGCTTCGACGCCGCGACCCGGCAGGGCACGCATGGCGCTGGCGGGAGGAATGGCGAGGTCGTGTGCTGCCTCGACCACAGCGCGGGCGAGCGGGTGTTCGCTGCCGGATTGCAGGGCGGCGGCGAGGCGGAGCGCGTCTTCCTCGGTCACGCCGGGGGCGGGATGCAGCGCCAGCAGGCGGGGGTGGCCCTCGGTCAGGGTGCCGGTCTTGTCGAAGACGACGATGGTGACGGCATGGGCGCGTTCGAGGGCGGTGGCGTCGCGGATCAGGATGCCACGGCGGGCGGCGACGCCGGTGCCGACCATGATGGCGGTGGGGGTGGCCAGACCCATGGCGCAGGGGCAGGCGATCACCAGGACCGCCACGGCGTGGATGATGGCGGTGGCGGCGCCGGCGCCGG
>JANXSA010000475.1 GCA_025352915.1 Rhodospirillales bacterium
CGGCGCTGCTGGCGCTGGTCACAGCGGCGGCCGTGCTGCGCCAGGGCGCGGCCCACGCCGCCTCGATCGAGCGCCTGCGCCTCCTCGCCGAACAGGTCCGCGCCGGCCAGGACGGCGCCGCCGCCAACCAGCGCGCCGCCCTGGCCGACACCGAACGCGCCATGACCACGGCCCTCGGCGCCAGCGGCACCGCCCTGCGCGGCGAGGTCACCGGCGCGATCGAGGCCCTGCGCGCCAGCAACGAAACCCGCCTCGCCGGCATCGCCACCACGCTGGCCGAGCAACTGCGCACCCTGGCCGAGCAGACCAATGCCGCCGCCCTCGCCCAGCGCGGCGAAGTCGCCACCATGCGCGCGGAAATCAACCAGCAACTCACCCAGGTGCGCGAAGGCAACGAGAAGAAACTCACCGAAATCCAGGCCACCGTCAGCGAACAGCTCACCAAGACCGTCGAGGCCCAGATGACCACCAGCTTCGCCCGCGTCACCGAGCAATTCGCCCAGGTGCAGAAGGCGATGGGCGAGATGCAGGCCGTCGGCGCCCAGATCGGCGACATCAAGCGTCTGTTCGGCAACGTCAAAACCCGCGGCGGCTGGGGCGAAACCCAGGTCCGCGCCATGCTCGACGACGTCCTCCCGCCCGGCGCCTACGACACCAACTGGAAACCCCGCCCCGACAGCGACGACGCCGTCGAATTCGCCATCATCATGCCCATGCGCGGCGAAAACCGCCCGCGCCTGCCGGTCGACGCCAAATTCCCGGTCGAGGACTACGAACGCCTGCTGAGCGCGCTGGACGCCGCCGACCCCGACGCCGAGCGCAGCGCCCGCCGCGCCCTGGGCAACCGGGTCCGCGCCGAAGCCCGCAAGATCGCCGAAAAATACATCGTCCCGCCAACAACGGTCGAATTCGCCGTGATGTACCTGCCCACCGACGGGCTTTACGCCGAAGTCGCGCGCATGGACGGCCTCGTCGACGAGCTCGGCCGCGTCCACCGCGTCCTCGTCATGGGTCCCAGCCTGTTCCCCGCCCTGGTGCGCACCATCCACCTGGGCCATGTGACACTGGCGCTGGAGCAGAAAGCCGACGAGGTCCGCCTGCTGCTCGGCGCCGCGCGCACCGAAATGCAGAAAATGGACGGCGTGATCGACAAGCTGGCCAAACAAGCCGGCACCTTCACCAGCACGATCGGCCAGATGAAAACCCGAACCCGGCAGATCCAAAGCAAGCTGCGCAGCGTCGAGACCATGGACCCTGACGCCGCCGCGCTGCTGATCGGACCGGTGGCTGAGACGCTCGATGAAGAAGAAGCAGATGGATAAGCAAGGCGTTCTTTTTTGAAAAAAAGAACCAAAAAACCTTTAGTCCTGAGCGAAGCGAAGGATCCACACTTCTGCCTACTTCGTGCGGAAGCTCGTCTGATTATTGCGCGACTGCGACAGCCACCACCCTAAACGGATAAAGTCTTTTTGCTTCTTTTTCTTCAGAAAAAGAAGACCTTCCTTCCTTCGGAGGCCAAATGCCCAACGACGCCCCCAACTACGTCGCCCACTACCTCGCCACAAGCCAGGCCGCGATGGACGCCTTCGCCACCGACCCCGTGGCGACAGCCGCGATGCTCGCCATGGCCGACGCCATCGCCGCCAGCATGCGCGCCGGGGGCAAGCTGCTGATCGCCGGCAATGGCGGCAGTGCGGCCGACTCGCAGCACATCGCCGGCGAGTTCATCTCCCGCCTGATGTTCGACCACGCCCCCCTGCCGTCGATCGCACTCACCACCGACAGCTCGGCGATGACCGCCACCGCCAACGACTACGGCTACGACCACGTCTTCGAGCGCCAGGTTATCGGCCTCGGCCGCCCGGACGACGTGTTCCTCGGCATCTCCACCAGCGGCAATTCCCCCAGCGTGCTGCGCGCGCTCGAAGCGGCCCGCGCGCGCGGCCTGGTGACGCTGGGCTTCGCCGGCCAGGGCGGAGGCAAGATGCTCGCGCTCTGCGACCACATCCTGCGTGCCCCATCCACCTGGACCCCGATCATCCAGCAGGTCCACATCACCGCCGCGCACATCGTCTGCGCCCTGGTCGAACGCGCGATGTTCCCCGACGCGGCACCCCCCTTCTGATGGCCAAACCCGCCGCCCGCTACGTCTGCCAGTCCTGCGGCGCCGTCGCCCCCAAATGGGCCGGGCGCTGCGAGGCCTGTGCCGAGTGGAACACCATCATCGAGGAGGTGATCCAGGCCACCCCCACCCTGGCCAAGGGCAAGCCCGCCGCCCCCGGCCGCCGCATCCAGTTCGTCGACCTCGCCGGCGAAGCCGCCCCACCCCCGCGCACGCCGATCGGCATCGCCGAACTGGACCGCGTGCTCGGCGGCGGCCTCGTCCCCGGCTCCGCCATCCTGCTCGCCGGCGACCCCGGCATCGGCAAATCCACCCTCCTGCTCCAGGCCGCCGCCCGCCTCGCGCGCAGCGGAAGGCGCGTCCTCTACATCTCCGGCGAAGAAGCCGTCGACCAGGTCCGCCTGCGCGCCCGCCGCCTCGGCCTGCACCAGGACCCGCTGGAACTCGCCGCCTCGATCAATTTGCGCGACATCGCCGCCAGCATGTCTGACGCCAAGGACGCCGCCCTGGTGGTCATCGACTCAATCCAGACCATGTGGATGGAGGGCGTCGAAAGCGCCCCCGGCAGCGTCTCCCAAGTAAGGGCGTCGGCCTTCGAGCTGATCCGCGTCGCCAAGCAGCAGAACACCGCCCTCGTCCTGGTCGGCCACGTCACCCGCGAGGGCACCATCGCCGGCCCGCGCGTGCTCGAACACATGGTCGACGCCGTGCTGCACTTCGAAGGCGACCGCGGCCACCAGTTCCGCATCCTGCGCGGCGTAAAAAACCGCTTCGGCGCCACCGACGAGATCGGCGTGTTCGAAATGGGCGAGGCCGGCCTGACCGAAGTCGCCAACCCCTCCGCCCTGTTCCTGGCCGAACGCCGCGGCAACATCTCCGGCAGCGCGGTCTTCGCCGGCATGGAGGGCACCCGCCCCGTCCTGGTCGAAATCCAGTGCCTGCTCTCCGCCAATGCCGGCGGCTCCCCCCGCCGCTCGGTGGTCGGCTGGGACTCCGGCCGCCTGTCGATGCTGCTGGCGGTCCTGGAAACCCGCTGCGGCCTCAAGCTCGGCGCCACCGACGTCTATCTCAACGTCGCCGGCGGCCTGCGCATCGGCGAACCCGCCGCCGACCTCGCCGTCGCCGCCGCCCTGGCCTCCGCCGCCACCGACCAACCGACCGACCCCTCCTGCGTCTTCTTCGGCGAAGTCGGCCTCTCCGGCGAAGTCCGCCAGGTCGCCCACGCCGAAGCCCGCCTGAAAGAGGCCCAAAAACTCGGCTTCTCCAAGGCCTCGCTCCCCCGCCGCGTGGCCGGCGGCAATCGCCGTCTCGCCGCACCCGAAGGCCTGGCCCTGGACGAAATCGGCCATCTCGGCGACCTCGTCGCCACCTTCACCGGCAAGGCCGCCAAGGCCGGCACCGGGTGAGCGTCACCATTGCGTCACACAACGCGGTGCGGGGGGTGGCGTTCAGCCACCGCAGGGCGATATACGATGCCCCGATGCTGGATGCCCCCTCATGATTGGCGCCCCATGATCGCTAGTCGCCCGTGAACTGGGTCGATCTCGCCGTCCTTGTCCTCGTGGCGATCTCCGCCGCGCTCGCCTTCATGCGCGGCTTCGTGCGCGAGACCCTCGGCATCGTCGCCTGGGCCGGCGCCGGCTACTTCTCCTATATCGGCATCGACTACGTCCGCTTCGCCGTGCGCGACATGATCGGCAATCCCGAGATGGCCGATATCGTCTCGCATGCCGGCCTGTTCCTCGCCGGGCTGCTGATTCTCTCCATCGCCACCAGCGTGATCGCCCAGATCTTCCACAGCCTCGGCCTCGGCGCGCTCGACCGCACTTTGGGCATCCTGTTCGGCCTGGCCCGCGGCGCCGCCCTGACCATCGCCGCCTATATCGGCGCCGGCTGGATCACCGTGCCGGAGCGCTGGCCCCCTCCGGTGCGCGAGGCCCGGCTCCTGCCCTTCGTCGCCGAAGGCGCCACCCGCCTGGCCGACCACATCCCCGAACGCTTCCGCCCCAGCGTCCCGATCCCACCCCCCATGCCCGCCACCCGCTCGCTCGACCTGCTCCAGGCGGTGCCACTCGGCCGCCAACCGCCCAAACCGTGATCCCCGCGCCCGCCGACAGGAGTCTCCCCATGACCCACCATGCCGAACCGGGTGACGAAAATCTCTCCGCGCCCTCGCCGGGCGACGACGACAAGATGCACGAGGAATGCGGCGTCTTCGGCGTCTGGAACCACTCCGACGCCGCCGCCCTCACCGCCCTCGGCCTGCACGCCCTCCAGCATCGCGGCCAGGAAGCCACAGGGATCGTCGCCCATGACGGCCAGCACTTCCACCAACATCGCGGCCTCGGCCTCGTCGGCGAAAACTTTGGCGACGCCCGCGTCATCGCCGGCCTCCCCGGCACCCGCGCCCTCGGCCACAACCGCTACGCCACCACCGGCGACACCGTCCTGCGCAACGTCCAGCCGCTTTACGCCGATTTCGAATTCGGCGGCCTGGCCGTCGGCCATAACGGCAACCTGACCAACGCCACCGCCCTGCGCCGCACCCTGGTAAAACGCGGCTGCCTGTTCCAATCCACCATGGACAGTGAGGTCTTCATCCACCTCATCGCCATAAGCGAATATTCCACCGTCGTCGACCGCCTGATCGACGCCCTCAAACAGGTCATCGGCGCCTATTCCCTGATCGCCCTCACCAACGAGGCCCTGATCGGCGCCCGCGACCCAATGGGCGTCCGCCCCCTCATCCTCGGCCAGCTGCAAAACGCCGAGGGTGGCCGCGCCTGGGTCCTGGCCAGCGAAACCTGCGCGCTCGACATCGTCGGCGCCGAATTCGTCCGCGACATCGAACCCGGCGAGATCGTCGTCATCAACGACCAGGGCGTCCAGTCGTTGCGCCCCTTTCCCCGCCCCCCCGCCCGCTTCTGCGTCTTCGAATACATCTACTTCGCCCGCCCCGACTCCGTCGTCGAAGGCGTCGGCGTCTACGCCGCCCGAAAACGCATCGGCGCCGAACTCGCCCGCGAAAGCCATGTCGACGCCGACGTCATCGTCCCCGTCCCCGACAGCGGCGTCCCCGCCGCCATGGGCTACGCCACCCAAAGCCGCATCCCCTTCGAGCTCGGCATCATCCGCAACCACTATGTCGGCCGCACCTTCATCGAACCCACCGACAGCATCCGCCACCTCGGCGTGAAGCTCAAACACTCCGCCAACCGCGGCGTGATCGAAGGCAAGCGCGTCATCCTGGTCGACGACTCCATCGTCCGCGGCACCACCAGCCGCAAGATCGTCGAGATGGTCCGCGCCGCCGGCGCCGCCGAGGTCCACATGCGCATCTCTTCGCCGCCCACCACCCACTCCTGCTTCTACGGCATCGACACCCCCGAACGCGGAAAACTCCTCGCGGCCCGCCACAGCGTCGCCGAAATGGCCGCCCTGATCGGCGCCGACAGCCTGGCCTTCATCTCCCAGGACGGCCTCTACCGCGCCCTCGGCCATAACGGCCGCAACGCCGAACAACCGCAATACTGCGACGCCTGCTTCACCGGCGACTACCCGATCCCCCTGCCCGACATGGCCAACGCCGACAACCGCCAGTTGAGCCTGCTCTCCGAACGGAACTGAAAGCCCGCCGCGCCAAGCGGCAGACGTCCCTCCTCCCGGGCGCCCGCAGGATGACTTTGCCGGCACCGCGACACGCAGAGTCGGAAACTCTTACAGTTCTCGCCGGCAAGGCCGATCCAGCCACGTTTCACTTTACACTTGGCGCCAAAACCGACGCGCGGCGGATTTCATGCCCTTGATTTGAAACCACTTCTTCCCATGGCATGACTATTGCGTAACACCGTAGGTGGCAACGTCCGTGGCCCCCGATGTCGTCCAGGGTCGTGCATCGCGCAATAGATTAGGTGGGAGAATATCAATGCGTTGGGTTACTCAGATCACCTCGGCCGCGGCGATTGCGCTGTTCGCCGCCATGCCCGCCTCGGCGGCCCCCCTCAACTTCGGCGACGTTTTCGCTGCGGTGAACAACGGCCATGTCAACCAGTATACCAATGGTGGAATCTTCATCCAGCAACTGAATACCGGACTGGGTGGCTTTACCACCGGCATGGCCATCGATTCCAGCGGCAACCTGAACGTCACCAACTTCAGCGCCGGCAACGTCAGCCGATTCAAGCCGGACGGCACGATCCTGGCGCCCAACCCGTTCATCTCCCCCGGTGGGTCTCCCGAATCGCTAGCATTCGATGCCACCGGACAGCTTTATGTCGGCCGCGCCGGCGGCCAGTTCCAGCGCTTTTCCGCCGCCGGGGTGCTCCAGCAGACCTACAGCACGCCGGTGAACAGCGACTGGCTGGACCTCGCGTCCAATCAAACCACCATGTTCTACAACAACGAAGGTGGCACCATCCGGCGCTGGGATCTGACGACCAACACCGCGCTGCCCGATTTCGCCAACAACAACGCCCATGGCGGCTCAAGTTCGTTCGCGCTGCGCATCCTGCCGAACGGCCATGTGCTGAGCGCCGCGGGCGAACTTGCACTGGAATATGACGCGTCTGGCGTGTTGGTGAACAGCTACGATGTCGTCGGTGTGGATAACTTCTTCGCCCTCAACCTCGATCCCGACGGCACCAGCTTCTGGACTGGCAGCTTCGGCAACGGCACGCTCTACAAATTCCCCATTGGCGGCGCGGCACCGACCACCACGATCAATACCGGCGTCGGAGGCAGCTCGCTCTTCGGCGTGGCGGTGTATGGCGAGGTCACGGCCGGCTGCGGCAACAACTGCACTAGCACCGGGGTACCCGAACCCGCCAGCATGACCCTGTTGGGCATTGGGCTCGTCGCACTGGCGGCGCGCCGCCGGATGACCCGCAAGGGCTGAGCCCGCCACCATGACCCTGCTCAGCCTGGCCGCCGCCCGCCGCCGCTAAGCCTACCCGTCGCTAAAAGCACGGGCCGCCGGGGGAAACCTTGGCGGCCCATTTGCATTCAACAGGAAAAGCAAGCGCGTTCTTTTTTTGAAAAAAAGAACCAAAAAACTTTTATCCATTTGATTGTGCCACCCGCCGAAAATAACGACCCATTTCAGACCAAGCATAGGTCGGATAAGCGAAGCGCCATCCGACTCCGTGCCAACATCTGATAGATCTATTACTTCGGCGGCTGACAATACAGCACGAACGTCGCGTCATCGAGGAAGTCGAATAAAGTCTTTTTGTTTCTTTTTCTTCAGAAAAAAAAGACCCTGCCTTCCTTACACCGCCACCCCGATCAGCCCGGAAACACCGCCGTGATGATGATCTCGATCAGATCACCCTCCGGCATCCGCGACTCGACAAAGCTGCGCACCGGCCCCTGCCCATCCGGCATCACGCTGGCCCAGGCCTCGTCGAACGCCGGCTTGTTGTCGTGGTCCGTCACCACAACTTCGGCCTTCACGATCCGCGTCAAATCCAGCCCATGCGCCACCAGGATCTTTTCCAACGCCCGCAGGCACCCCACCGTCTGCAGCTTGATGTCCTGGCTGCGATCCGCCGACGTGGCCACCGCCCACAGGAACCCGCCACCCCCCGGCAAGCGATAAGCCGCCACCGACGACTTGCTCGGCAGGTTGCGGTTCGGCACACGGACGATATCGGTCATATGGCGGCTCCATCAGCAAGGGAGCCGCCACTTTGCCATGCCAGCCGCGTCACCGCGACTGCCAAAGCGCCCTCTGCCTCAATTTGAGCGGATCTGCCGCCGTGCCCAGCCCAGCCCGGCCAACCCGAACACGAACACCAGCGCCGAAGCCGGTGCCGGCACCTCGGTCACAGATGCGGCGCCATAGATGAACTGCGCCCCGGCAATGTCGTCGGCCTGCGGCCCGCTGAACGACTCGCTATAGAACGCGTTCATCAGCGAATTGGCGACCCCGGTATGGTCCAGCCCGATGGCATGGCCGATCTCGTGCGTCAGCACGTTGAACAGGTCGATCCCCGCATCCGGCAGCGTCAAAACCCAGGTATCCGCGATATCGAAATGGATATCGCCGGCCGCCGACGCGCCATTCAGCGGCGGATAGAACCCGTGCGCCAGGGTGCCGCCGCCGCCATCGAACACATGCCCGCCCAGCCGGATATCGCCGCTGCCCGTCGCCGCGTTGAACGGCGCACCGTCATCGCCGATCTGCGAGAAACTGATATTGGCCACCGCCGACCAGGCACCAAACGCCGCCTGCACCACCGACAGATACCCAACCGGCATGAAGCCGGCCAGCGCCGTGATGGAACAACCCGCGAATTCACCCGAGCAACTCGTGCCGGTCGGCATCAGGCTCCAGGTGACCACGCCACCCGGATTGCCCATCCCCGGCGTGCCCCATTTGCCCGGATTGGTCGTCGGCCCGAGCACAAACGCCGAAGCAGCACCCGGCAGCACTACCGCGCCCGCCACCAGCATGGTCGCCAACGCTGTACGGGCCAGCAATTCTTTCAGGCGGTGATTCACGTCATATCCCCAAACAAATCTCATGCTCTGGTATGCAATCGACGTGCCGGGTGGAGTTATCGTTGGGAAACAACCAATTGTGACATCGCCTTCATCCGGGAAGGACCGAGTGTAAAATTTTCCGACATCAATTTGTGACGAAATGTTCCGAATTACTGACTACCCGCCCAGGTTGCGGAACCCGCCCACCCCGCGCTCGATGTCCGTGACATGCTCCGGCGCAAAATGCCCGGCATCCGGCAGCCCGCAGGAATGCGCGATCATCTCCACCTCGTCGCGCACCCGCTGCGCGTAATGCATCACCCGAACCGCCTTATCCGTCGGGTCCAGCCCGCGGATCAGCCGTGGATCGGCCGCGGTCACCCCGGTCGGGCAATGCCCGCTGCCGCACTTCATCGCCTAGATGCACCCCAGCGCGAACATGAACCCCCGCGCCGATGACACAAAATCCGCCCCCATGCACAGCGCCCAGGCCACCTTGTCCGGCGTCACCAGCTTGCCCGACGCCAAAATGCGAATCCGCCCGTCCAGCCCATGCCGCGCCCGCGCCGCCGTCACCAGCGGCAACGCCTGGGTGATCGGCAGCCCGACATAATCCGCCAGCGGCGCCGG
>JANXSA010000527.1 GCA_025352915.1 Rhodospirillales bacterium
CCGGCGCCGCCAAAACACTGCAACGCGAACCGCGTCGCATCATGCCCCTTCTGCACCGAAACCTGCTTGATCGCATTGGCCATATTCGCCACCGCAATCCGCAAATACCCCTCCGCCACATCCCGCGGATCACGCACAACCCCCGTCTCCGCCGAAATCCGCCCGGCCAACTCGGCAAACCGCTCCGCCACCACCGCCCCATCCAGCCGCTCATCGCCGCCCGGCCCAAAGATCGCCGGAAAATGCGCCGGCTGGATCTTGCCCACGCACACATTGGCATCCGTCACCGCCAACTTCCCGCCGCGCCGGTAACACGCCGGCCCCGGATTGGCCCCCGCACTATCCGGCCCCACCCGAAACCGCCCAGCCTCGAAATGCAAAATCGAACCCCCACCGGCGGCCACCGTATTAATCGCCATCATCGGCGCCCGCATCCGCACCCCCGCCACCGCGGTCTCGAACGCCCGCTCAAACGCCCCGTCATACAGCGCCACATCCGTCGACGTGCCGCCCATATCAAACCCGATAATCCGCGAAATCCCCGCCATCGCCGCCGTCCGCGCCGCCCCCACAATCCCCCCCGCCGGCCCCGACAAAATCGCGTCCTTGCCCTGGAACCGATGCGCCTCCGCCAACCCGCCATGCGACTGCATGAAGTACAACTTCACGCCCGAAAGCTCGCTCGCCACCTGCTCCACATACCGCCGCAAAATCGGCGACAAATAAGCGTCCACTACCGTCGTATCCCCGCGCGGCACCAACCGCAGCAGCGGACTCACCACATGGCTAACCGAAACCTGCGAAAACCCCGCCTCGCGCGCCAACGCCGCCAACCGCGCCTCATGCGCCGGATACTTCCAAGCATGCATCAGCACGATCGCCACCGCCTGCACCCCGGTCGCCCGCACCGCTCGCAACGAATCCAGCGCCGCCGCCTCATCCAGCGCCTCGATCTCCGCCCCGTGCACATCCACCCGCCCGGCCACCTCGATCACCGCCTCGTACAACAGCGTCGGCAGCACCACATTCAAATCGAACAGCCGCGGCCGCGCCTGGTTGCCAATCCGCAAAATATCGCCAAACCCCCGGTTCACCACCAGCAGCGTGCGCTCCCCCTGCCGCTCCAACAGCGCATTGGTCGCCACCGTGGTGCCCATCTTCACGCACTCCACCAGCCCCGCCGGGATCGGCATCTCCAACGGCACCCCCAGCACCGTCTTGATCCCGGCAATCGCCGCATCCCGATACCGCCCCGGATTCTCGCTCAACAGCTTATGCGTCGACAGCCGCCCCACGGGATCGCGCGCCACGATATCGGTGAAGGTGCCGCCACGGTCGACCCAGAACTGCCACATGATCCCGCCAAACCCCTTCTGCACGCGCCCAACAACAGAACGCACACGTTATCAATCACTTAGTCCGCCCCTTATACAGAACCCAAGCCCCCCGGCCAAGACACCCCGCCAAATCGGATAAAGTTTTTTTGCTTCTTTTTGTCCACAAAAAGAAGAATCTTCCTGCCACTTTCCGCAGGCGGAGTGAAGAACCAAGGCAAGCACTTCTTTTTGAAAAAAGAAGCAAAAACGTTTATCCATAAGTATACACTTGTCGCGCCGCCGCCCCCCGCGGCCAAGATACCGAAAGCCTCGCATGACCAGCACCACCGCCATCCCCGACTCCGCCTGGCGCCGCGTCCCCGCGCGGCCGGGTCCGGGCGCCGAGACCTTCTGCCTGGCCGACACGCTGGCCCGCGCCGCCCTGGCGCATGGCGACACCCCCGCCCTGGTCAGCCTCGGCGAAACCGTCACCTACGCCGCCCTGCTGGCCCAGCTCCGCGCCATCGCCCACGCCGTTACCATCGCCACCCCGCCCGGCGCCGCCGTCGCAACCCTGCTCCCGCACAGCCCGGCCGGCATCGCCGCCATCCTCGGCTGCCTCGTCGCCGGCCGCCTCTGCATCCCGCTGAACGCCGGCGAACCGCCCGAACGCCTCGCCCTGCTGCTCGAAGACGCCGCCCCCGCCCTGATCCTGGCCGCTAGCAGCGCAAGTGCCATCCCGCTCCTTAACCCGGCAACCCTGCCCCCGGCCCCCGCCACCTGGCAGCCACCCCGCACCCACCCCGACAGCCCGGCCATCGTCCACTTCACCTCCGGCAGCTCCGGCCGCCCCAAGGGCATCGTCATGTCGCACTACGCCGTGCTGCACCGCGCCCTGCACAACATCGCCGACATCAGCCTCGTCCCCGCCGACCGTACGCTGGCGACAACCGCCCCCAGCATCGGCTCCGGCCTCGGCTTCGTCCTCGCCGCCCTGACCGCCGGCGCCACCAGCCTCGTGGTGAACATCGCCGCCGAGGGCGCCAATGCCGTCCTCCGCCTGGCCGCGCGCGAGCGGGTCACGGTGCTGGTCGGCTCGGTCAGCATCATCCGCACCCTGGCCGGGCTCCCCGCCGCCCCCGCCGCCTTTGCCGCCTTGCGTCACCTGCGCTGCGGCGCCATGGGCCTGCCGGTGGCCGACGTGCTCGCCTGGCGCGCCCGCCTGCCGCCGGACTGCGCCATCAGCCATACCTACGCCTCCACCGAAGCCGGGGTCATCGCCTCCTGGATCATCCCGCGCGGTGCCGACGACCCCACGCCTTCCAGGAGCGACATGCCCACCGTCGCCGCCGGCACCATCGCGCCGGGCCAGGAATACGCCCTGCTCGACGAATCCGGCCGCCCAGCGCCCGAATTCGCCCCCGGCGAGATGGTGCTGCGCGACCGCCACATCGCCCTCGGCGAATGGCGCCAGGGCCGCCTCCATCCGGGCCGCATGACCGCCGACCCGATCCGCCCGCAGCAACGCATCTTCCGCACCGGCGATATCATGCGCCTGGATCCCACCCCCCTGGACCCAGCCCCCTTGCTCCGCTTCGTCGCCCGCGCCGACCGCCAGATCAAGGTCAACGGCGTGCGCATCGAGCCGGCCGAAATCGAGGCCGTGCTGCGCCGCACCGAAGGCGTCACCGACGCCGCCGTGGTGGTCGACGAAACCGGCCGCCTGGTCGCCTTCGTCGCCGCCGCCCATACCGGCACACTGCGCGCCACCCTCGCCGCCCACCTGCGCGCCAGCCTGCCCGCCGCCCTGCGTCCCGCCCGCATCACCGTGCTCCCCGCCCTGCCCCTGCTGCCCAGCGGCAAACCCGACCTCCAAGCTCTCCGCGCCCGCGTCGCCACGCAAGAGCAAGCAAGCGCCGCCGGAGGCTCGCTTAACCTCCCGGCTTCTTGACCCCACCAGTTTTGCGAATATTCACCGCTCCATGGTAAACTCAATCCAGCGTTGAATGGGTGACCGCTTAGTGTGGGGCAAGATCATCGGCGGTGTGGCCGGCTTTGCCATGGGTGGCCCGATTGGCGCGATCGCCGGCGTGGCGCTCGGCCACGCGGCCGATAGCGGCGGCGCCGCCCGCATCGGCACCGCCGGCCGCAACGCTGCCGCCGGCCTGTTCGCGCCGTCGGGCCCCGGCCGGGCATCCCCCTTCGCGCCGCCCCGGGCCTTGGGCCGCGACCAGGTTTTCGCCATCGGCGTGGTGGTGATCTCGGCCAAGCTGGCAAAATGCGACGGCCCGGTGAACCGCCAGGAAATCGACGAGTTCAAGCGCCACTTCCACGTCCCCACCCAGGCCGCGCGCGATGTCGGCCGCCTGTTCGACCAGGCCCGCGAAAGCACCGAAGCCGCCGACGGCTACGCCCTGCACATGGGCGAGGCCTTCAGCGACAACCTCGGCGTGCTCGATGACGTGCTCGCCGCCCTGTTCGCCATCGCCCGCGCCGACAAACCGCTGAACGCCGCCGAACAGGCCTTCCTGGAAGGCATCTGGCGCAATTTCGGCCTGGGCCTGGATTCCTGGGCCCGCGCCATCGGCCGCACCCGCCCCATCCGCGCAGCACCTGAGGACGACCCCTACGCCGTCCTCGGCGTGCCGCCCGACATCGACGACAACGCCCTGCGCGCCGCCTGGCTCCAATTGATGCGCGAAAACCATCCGGACACCCTGGCCAGCCGCGGCGTGCCGGCGGAATTCATCGCCCGCGCCAGCGACAAGGTGGCGAAAATCAACGCTGCCTGGGATATCATCAAGCGGCGGCGCGGGCTCTAGGCACAGCAAGAATCTTCTTTTTGTGAACAAAAAGAAGCAAAAAAACTTTATCCATCAGACTCGTAGGTCGGATAAGCGCAGCGCCATCCGACTCCTTGCCGCCGCTCCGAACCTGGAAATTATTTTTTCCATTATGAGTAATTTTTTCCTTGAAATATCGCCTCTCATCCTATAATATACCTACGAATGTCAATCCAACCAACGCCGCTGGCCACCCGCTTCGCCAGCCTCCACACCAGCATCGCAGCCTGCCCCAACCGGGCTTGGCTGCCCCGGTCTCTGCACGCCCTGATTCTGGCCGCCCTGGCGCGCATCTTCGGCCGTCTGGAACACCTCCTCCTGCTCTGGCAAGCCGGCCAACGCCCAAGTCCCGAATCCCGTCATCCTGAACGAAGTGAAGGACCCACGCTTCCTTCCTCCCCCCGCCAGCCCAAAGCCACCGGGATCACGCGCCGCGCCCGCACCCGCCATAACGCCGCCCGCACGCCCTGCGCCGCGCATGCCATCCCCGCGCCCAACCCGAGCGTAAGTTCCGCACCACAATCTGCCGTCAAACCCGCCCTTTGCCCGCACCCCGCCCCAGCCGATCGATGTCCAAGCCACCGCCAAAAGCGCCCCATCACGGGGCCGCCCACCCATGTCCAAATCGTTCCGATATCAAAATAATTAACCGACCCATCCCTTGACGCCCCCAGCCGAACGGCGCATCTCCGCCCCCTGCCAGACGGCTGGACGGCCGCTGCCGGGTTCACCCCCGGTGGAGGAAAGTCCGGGCTCCACGGAAATACGGTGCCGGCTAACCGCCGGCGGGGGCGACCCCAGGGAAAGTGCCACAGAAAACAAACCTCCCGCGCAAGGGCTCGTCCCCCGCAGGCAAGGGCGAAACGGTGCGGTAAGAGCGCACCGCGCCCCTGGCAACAGGGGCGGCAGGGCAAACCCCACCGGGAGCAAGACCGAATAGGGGCGACCGGCGTGGTGCCAGAACGGCATTGACGCAGGGGCATTTCCGCCCCGCCGCCCGGGTTGGTCGCGCGAGGCGCGCAGCAATGCGCGTCCCAGAGGAATGGCCGTCCAACTGCCCGCAAGGGCGGCGGACAGAACCCGGCTTACAGGCCGTCTGGCAGAGACGTTCATTTAGCCGTTGACACGACCCGGCCCGACGATGGCCGAATACCTCGCACAACCCGACCCAACGGCTTGAATCAACGCTGAATCCACCTCCCGCAGCCCTCGCCAGACCCAGTCTTCGCCCCACCTGAGGGGCGGTTTCCCATAAAATCCCATGGACACCCAGTCCCCGCCCAGCGATACTGCCGGCGGTCCGGGATCGCGCGCGCCAGCGCCGGTGCCGGCTCGCTTGAACCCGGGCACAAGGACAACGCAGCAGGGATGACCCAGTTCAAGGGCACCCATCTGGCTCGCCGGGACGGAAAGGGCCGCGTGTCCATTCCGTCGGCGTTCCGTGACGTCCTCAAGGGTGACCACCCGGCGAACGGCAAGCTAGTCCTGCGCCCGTCCCACAAACACGCCTGCATCGAGGGCTGGCACCCCGACGCCTTCCACGCCCAGGGCGACCTGGTCCAGCAACTCCCCCGCTTCAGCGACGAGGAGGAGGACCTGGCCCTGGCCCTTTACTCCGACGCCGCCGACGCCGAACCCGATAAGGAAGGCCGCATCGTCCTGCCGCGCCCCCTGGCCGAACACGCCGGCCTCGGCGAAGAGGTCGCCTTCATCGGCGCCGGCAGCCACTTCCAGATCTGGGAACCCCAAGCCGCCCACCGCCGCATCGCCGAAGCCCGCGAACGCGCCCGCGTCCTGCGCATGACCCTGCCCCCCGTTGCCATCACGGCGGGAGCTGGCAAGTGAGCAACCACACCCCCGTCATGCTGGCCGAAGTCCTTGCCTCCCTCGCGCCCCGCGACGGCGGCACCTACCTCGACGCCACCTTCGGCGGCGGCGGCTACACCGACGCCATTCTGCAAGCGGCCGCCTGCACCGTCTGGGCCATCGACCGCGACCCCGACGCCATCGCCCGCGGCGCCGAACTCGCGGCGAGCTATCCCGGCCGCCTGCACCTGCTGCACGGCGCCTTCGGCGACATGACGGCGCTGCTGGGCGAACACGGTGTGTCGGCACTTGACGGTATCGTCTTCGACCTCGGCGTCTCCTCGTTCCAGCTCGACCAGCCCGAGCGCGGCTTCTCCTTCCGCCATGACGGCCCGCTGGACATGCGCATGGCCCGCACCGGCCCGACCGCCGCCGACCTGGTCAACCGCCTGCCGGAAGCCGAACTGGCCGACACGCTGTACGAATTCGCCGAGGAACGCGCCTCCCGCCGCATCGCCAAGGCCATCGTCGCCGCCCGCGCGATCGAACCGATCACCACCACGGGCCGCCTCGCCGAGGTGATCCGCAGCGTCCTGCCGCCCGACCGCTCCGGCCATCACCCGGCCACCCGCAGCTTCCAGGCCCTGCGCATCCGGGTGAACGACGAACTCGGTCAAATCACCACCGCCCTCGACCAGGCCGCAAGCCTCCTCGCCCCCGGCGGCCGCCTCGTCGTGGTATCGTTCCACTCGCTCGAAGACCGCCTGGTCAAGCGCTTCATGATCGAAGCCACCGGCCGCACCCCCGGTCCCTCGCGCTACGACCCTGCTGGCCTGCTCGCCCGCCAAGACACCGATTTTCGCCTGCTCACCAGCCGCGCCGCCAAGCCCGGCGATGCCGAGACCGGCGCCAACCCCCGCGCCCGCAGCGCCAGGCTGCGCGCCATGCAGCGGATCGGCGGGCCATGATGCGCCCGATTTCCCTGCTGTGCATGCTGCTGGCGATCGGCTCGGGGCTGTACTTGTACCGGGTGAAGTACCACGCCCAGCTGCTGGACCGCGAGATCAACCTGACCTTGCGCGGCGCCGACGATGCCCGTGCTCGCGCGGCCCTGGTGCGGGCCGACTACGCGTTGTTGAACGACCCGATCCGGCTTCAGGAACTGACCGACCAGTACTTGCCGCTCAAGACCACCCAGCCGACCCAATTCACCACCCTGGCCGACCTCGAACGCCGCCTGCCGCCGATCGGCATCGCCGTGCCCGAGCCACCCCCCGAACCCGACATCCCCGCCGCCATCATCCGCCCCGAGCCGCGGCAGCCCGTCCCCGAACCCCGTGTCGCCGACGCCCTGCCGCGCCCGCCTGTCGCGCCGGCACCGCGCCCAGCCCCTGTCGCTGCACCCACGCCAGCTCCGGCACCGCCGCAGGTCGCCCCGCCGCAATTCGCCACGGCACCGTCACCTGCGCCGCGCTCACCCACGTCCCTCGCCCCCCCGCCTGTCTCCCTGGTCGTCCAGGCAACCACCATTCCGCCCGCAACCCAGCTGGTGGCTCGAAGCACGCCCCTGCCGGCCGTCATTACGCCACCGCCTGGCGCCCCGCGCGCCGCCACGCCTTCGGCCGCACCCGCCGATAGCGCCCCGCCGCCCGTGCGCTCCGCCCTCGGCATGGCGCGGCGCGGCGCCACGCAGCCCGCCATGCCGCCCGGCGGCGGAGGCACCAATTGACCCGACAGCAGGACCAGGCCGCGCCCTCGCCCTCCAGCGTCGCGCATCGCTTCGGCGCGGCGTCGGGCGATGCCGTGCCGCGCACCGAGTACGTCCGCGTCACCGCCCCCGACCTCGACCGCCGGGCGGCGATGGAGCGCACCCGCGGCCGCCTGGTCCTGGTGGCCATCGGCTTCGGCGTGCTGTTCGCTGCTGTGATCGGCAAGCTTGTCGATGCCACCGTCATCAATCCGGTCAAGCCGCGCATCGAGGCACAGCTGCGCAAGCCGGAGCCGGCGGTCACCGCCGCGCTGCCCACGCCGGGCGCCGGCGGGCTGCAACCGACCCCGGCCACCGCCGCGATCGCGCCGCCCTCGTCCAACTTCACCTCGGGCAATGATTTCGGCCCGCGGGTGAAACGCGCGGCGATCACCGACCGCAACGGCGAGGCGCTGGCGATCTCGCTGCCCTATGCCGATCTGCATGCCAATCCGCAGATCCTGTATGACATCGACGACGTGGTGACCAAGCTGCGCGGCGTGTTGCCGCGGCTGGACCCGGTGCAGCTCAAGAAGCAACTCACCGCCCAGGACAAGCAGTTCGTCTATATCGCCCGGCGCATCACCACGCGGGAACAGCTTCAGGTCAACGCGCTGGGCATTCCCGGATTGGATTTCGAGTTCACCGAGAGCCGCCGCTATCCCCTCGGCATGGTGGCCGCCCAGGTGCTGGGCGGCGTGGACATCGACGGGAATGGTCAAGCTGGAGTCGAGAAATTCTTCGACGAGCGGCTGCGCACCGACCGGGCACCGTTGCGCCTGTCGATCGATGTCCGGGTTCAGGCGGTGGTGCGCGACGAGTTGTCCAAGTCGATGGCCGCGTTCAACGCCATCGGCGGCTGCGGCATTGTGATGGATGTGCGCACCGGCGAGATCCTCGCCATGGTCAGCCTGCCGGATTACGACGCCAACCAGTACCGCCGCGCCACCGACGAGCAGCGGTTCAACCGGGCGATCTCCGGTCGCTACGAGCCGGGCAGCACCTTCAAGCTGCAAACCGCGGCGATGGCGCTGGATAGCGGGGCGGCGCAGCTCTGGACCATCCTGGACGCCTCGGCACCGATCCATGTCGGCCGCTTCACCATCAATGATTTCGAGGGCAAGAAGCGGGCGCTGTATTTTCCGGAGTTCCTTGCCTATTCCTCGAACATTGCCGCAGCGAAAGTGGCGCAGCTGGTCGGCGCCGAGCGTCAGCGGGCGTGGCACCAGCGCATGGGGATGATGGCGCCGGTGCCGATCGAACTGCCGGAGACTTTCAGGCCGCTGACGCCGCCGCCGGCCAATTGGAAAGAGATCGCCACAATGACCATCGGCTTCGGCCATGGCATCTCGGTGACGCCGCTGCATGTGGTTCGCGCGACGGCGGCGATTGCTCATAGCGGGCTGTTGATGCGCCCGACCATCATGGCGCGCGAGGCTGACGCCGCGCCGCCGGCGGGCGAGCGGGTGATGAGCCAGCAGACCTCGGACACCATGCGCAAGCTGATGCGCCTGGTGGTGTCAGACGGCTTCGGCAAGACGGCGGAGGTGCCGGGTTATTTCATTGGCGGCAAGACCGGCACGGCGGAGAAAGCCGGCAAGGGCGGCTACAAGAAAAAAGCTAACGTGCAAGCTTTCACCAGCGTGTTTCCGATGAACGCGCCGCGTTATGCGGTGTACTTCATGCTCGACGAGGCCAAGGCGAACGCCAGCACCTTCGGCTATGCCACCGCTGGATGGGTGGCAGCACCGGGCGCCGGGCGGGTGGTGGCGCGGATCGGCCCGATGCTCGGACTGTTGCCGGAAACCACCACGGCGGCGGCAACGGCCGCGAGCCTGGCGATGCCGCTGCAACCCGGACGCCCGGCGGGTGCGGCACCGGCGCAGTCGCGGCCGGTCACGCCTGTGCCCGGCCGCCCGCAGGCGGGGGCGCCAGCGACCAGCCCGCAGCCCGCCACCACCCCGCGCATCGCCCCGCCGCCGGTGCGCGACCCGCGCCAGGAAGCCGTGGCCACGCCTCCCGGGGGCATCGTCGTTGCGGTTCGCTAGCATCCTCACCCGCATGCCGGACCTGGTGACGCTTGGCGCACGCCAGCGCGAAGCGTGGCACGCGGCGGCGGCGCTGGAGATCATCGGCATCACCGCCGACAGCCGGCAGGTGCGCCACGGCATGATCTTCGCCGCCCTGCCCGGCGCAGTGCAGGACGGGCGGAAGTTCATTCCCGAGGCGGTGGCGCGCGGCGCCAGCGCGGTGTTGGCACCGCCTGGGACGCCGGTGCCGGCGGGGTGCGCGCTGTTGGAGGATCCCGCCCCGCGCCATCGGCTGGCCATCATCGCCGCCCTGTTGGCCGGGCCGGCGCCGGCCGTATTGGTGGCGGTGACCGGGACCAACGGCAAGACCAGCACGACGGATTTCCTGCGCCAGCTCTGGGCGCTGGCCGGGTTCCGCGCGGCCAGCCTGGGCACGCTCGGGGTGGTGACCGAGGCTGGGATTTCCGGGCCGGGGCTGACCACGCCGGATGCGGTGCAGTTGTCGCAGGCGTTGGCCGCGCTGGCGCGGGGTGGGGTCGGGCGGGCGGCGCTGGAGGCGTCGTCGCACGGGCTGCATCAGAGCCGGCTGGACGGGCTGCATTTGGCCGCGGCGGCGTTCACCAATTTGACCCGCGACCATCTCGATTATCACCGCTCGATGGATGCCTATCGCGACGCCAAGCTGCGGCTGTTCCAGGAGCTTCTGCCGCCCCGCGCGCCGGCAATTGCCAGCACCACGCTGGAGGAGACGAGTCTGCGTGCCCTGCGCCGGATCGCCCAGCGGCGGCGGCTGGACCTGCGCATGGTCGGTCAGGATGGCGACGCGATCCGGCTGCTGCGGGCCGTGCCGCGGCCGGGTGGGCAGGTGCTGGAGATTGAGGCGGCGGGGGTTCGGCGGGAGATTCCAATCGCCCTGCCGGGGCGGTTCCAGGCCGATAATGCGCTGGTTGCCGCCGCGTTGGCCGAGGTCACCGGGGTGGCGGATGCGATCGACCGGCTACCGGGGCTGGTGGGCGTGCGCGGGCGGATGGAGTTGGCCGCCACCCTGGGCAACGGGGCGGCGGTCTATGTCGACTACGCCCATACGCCCGACGCCTTGGAACGCCTGCTGGCGGCATTGCGCCCGCATACCGAGGGCCGGCTGCATGTCGTTTTTGGTGCCGGGGGCGATCGCGATCCGGGCAAGCGGCCGCTGATGGGCGCGGCGGTGGCGGCGTTCGCCGATGTCGCCATCGTCACCGACGACAATCCGCGCAGCGAGGACCAGGCTGTCATTCGCGCCGCCGTGCTTGCCGGGATGGCGGCGATGCCGGCGGCCCGGGCGCGCGGAAACCGTGCCGATGCGATTGCCGAGGCGCTGGCCGCGTTGCAGCCGGGGGATGTGCTGGCCGTCGCCGGCAAGGGTCATGAGCAGGGGCAAACGATCGGCACCGAGACGTTTCCGTTCGACGACGTGGCGGTTGTGCGCCAGTTGATCGGCGTCACATGAGCGCGTTGTGGACGCCCGCCGATCTGCGCGCCGCCACTGGCGGGCTGTTGCGCACGCCGTTCAGCGCCAGCGGGGTGTCGATCGATACGCGCACGCTGAAGCCTGGCGATTTGTTCGTAGCACTGGTTGGCGAGAGCGACGGGCACCGCTGGGTGCGCGCGGCGCTGGACCGTGGCGCGGCGGGGGCGCTGGTTCATGCGCTGCCGGAGGATGTCGCGGATGATGCGCCGCTGCTGGCGGTGGCGGACACGATGGCGGGGCTGCGCGGGCTGGCCGCCTATGCCCGCGCGCGGTTCGGGGGAAAATTGCTGGCAGTGACCGGCAGTGTCGGCAAGACCACGATCAAGGAGATGCTGCGCGCGATCCTGGCGGCGCATGGCAGCACCTGGGCGGCTGAGGCGTCGCACAACAACCATTGGGGATTGCCGTTGACGCTGGCGCGCATTCCGCGGCCGGCGATCTATTGCGTGGCCGAGATCGGCATGAACCATGCCGGCGAGATACTTCCGCTCTCCCGGCTGGCGCGGCCGGATGTCGCGCTGATTACCAATGTCGAGGCGGTGCATATCGGGCATCTCGGTAGCGTCGAGGCGATTGCCGATGAGAAGCTGGCGATTCAAGAAGGGTTGGCGGGCGGCACGCTGGTGCTGCCGCGGGACAGCGCGATGTTCGCGCGGCTGCGGGCCGGCGCGCGGCATCCGGTGCGCAGTTTCGGGCGGCATGCCGAGGCCGATGACCGGCTGTTGGACGTTCGCGCCGATGCCAGCGGCACCGAATTGGACGCCGAGATTGCCGGCCAGCGCATCACCACCCGCCTGGCCGCCGCCGGTGGCCACATGGCGATCAATGCGGTGGCGGCGTTGTCCGCCGCCGCCGTGCTGGGGGCCGATCCCGTGCGCGGGGCGGCGGCGTTGATGGGCTTCATGCCGGTGGCCGGGCGCGGGGCGCAGCGGGCGATTGCGGCGGCGGGGGGGGCAGCACTTTTGCTCGACGAGAGCTACAACGCCTCGGGGGTGGCGGTGCGCGCGGCGTTTGCGGTGCTGGCGATGCAGTCCGCGGTGCGGCGCGTGGCGGTGTTGGGCGACATGCGCGAGTTGGGCGAGATCGGACCGGGCGAGCACGCGGCGCTGGCGGGGGCGGCCGCCGAGGCGGCCGACATCATCTTCACCTGTGGACCGCTGATGGCGCATCTGCATGCGGCGCTGCCGGTCGGGAAGCGCGGGGGGCACGCTGTCGATTCCAAGGCCCTGGCGCCGATCGTCGCCGATGCCTTGCGGCCGGGCGATGCCGTGCTGGTCAAGGGCAGCCTGGGCAGTCAGATGCAGTTCATCATCCAGGCGATCGACCGCCCGTTCTGCGGCCCAGTAGGTAGCGGGGGAGCCGCCTGATGTTCTTCAACCTGATCGCCCCGCTGGCCGACCAGATCATCGCGGCGAACCTGTTTCGCTACCTGACCTTCCGCGCCGGCGCTGCCTGCATCACTGCATTTATCCTGTCGCTGCTGTTCGGGCCGATGATGATTCGCCATCTGCGCGCCATCCAGGGCGAGGGCCAGCCGATTCGTCCCGATGGGCCGGAGCGGCATCTGATCGAGAAGAAGGGCACGCCGACGATGGGCGGCGTGCTGATCCTGTCGGCGTTGACCATCTCGACGCTGTTATGGGCCGATCTGCGCAACGGCTTTGTCTGGGTGGTGCTGGCGCTGACGCTGTCCTATGGCGGGATCGGCTTCATCGACGACTACATCAAGCTGTCGAAGGCGAACTACAAGGGCCTGTCCAGCCGCAGCAAGCTGATCCTGCAATCGGTGTTCGGCCTGGCCGCCGCGGTGGCGCTGATGCATCTGACGCGCGAGCCGCTGTCCACTGGGCTGACGGTGCCGGTGTTCAAGGACGTGTTGATCCCGCTTGGGGTGGCCTTCCCACTGGTCGCGGCCTTGGTGATGGTGGGGTTTTCCAATGCGGTGAACCTGACCGACGGGCTGGACGGGCTGGCGATCGTGCCGACGATCATTGCCGCCGGGGTTTTTGCGCTGATCGCGTATCTCGTGGGCAATCGGGTGTTTGCCGATTACCTGCAACTGAACTTCGTGCCTGGGGTTGGCGAGTTGGCGATCTTCTGCTCGGCGTTGATCGGCGCGGGGCTTGGATTCCTGTGGTTCAACGCGCCGCCGGCGGCGGTGTTCATGGGCGATACCGGCAGCCTGGCGCTGGGCGGCGCCTTGGGCGCGGTGGCGGTGGCGGTGAAGCATGAGATCGTGCTGGCGATCGTCGGCGGGTTGTTCGTGGTCGAGACGGTGTCCGTCATTATCCAGGTCGCCTGGTACAAGCGCACCAAGCGACGGGTGTTCCTGATGGCGCCGTTGCATCATCATTTCGAGAAGAAGGGCTGGTCGGAGCCGACGATCGTCATTCGGTTCTGGATCATCGCGATGATCCTGGCGCTGATCGGGTTGGGGACTTTGAAAATCCGATGAACTGGTCATCCACTCTCTTTGCCGGCAAGCGTTTTGCCGTGGTCGGGCTGGGCCGCAACGGCCTGCCGGCGGCGCGTGCGCTGGTGGCGATGGGGGCGGGCGTCACGGTGTGGGACGACACCCCGGCGGCGCGGGACGCGGCAAGCGGGTTGGTCGTGGCCGAGCCCGTGATGATAGGGCTCGATGCCCTGGTGCTGTCGCCGGGCATTCCGCATTACGGCCCGGATGCGCACCCGGCCGCCTTGGCCGCGATCGCCGCCGGGGTGCCGATCTGGTCCGATGCCGAGTTGCTGTTTCAGGCGGTGCGCGCGAGTTCGTCGAAGGCGCGTTTCGCCGGCATCACCGGGACCAACGGCAAGTCGACCACGACGGCGCTGCTGGCGCATATCCTGGACATCGCGGGCATTCCGGTGGCGGCCGGGGGCAATCTTGGCACGGCCGCGCTGGCGTTGCCGCTGCTGCCGGACACCGGTGTCTATGTTCTGGAAATGTCGAGCTACATGCTGGAGCGCCTGGCCACCTTGCGGTTCGGCGCGGCGGCGATGCTCAATCTCAGCCCGGACCATCTGGACCGCCACGGCGACATGGCGGGCTACATCGCGGCCAAGCGGCATGTGTTCGACCGGCAACGGACGGGCGACCTCGCCGTGGTTGGCGCCGATGACGCGGCCTCGCGCGCGATGGTCGAGAGTTTGCGCGGCGCGCCCGCCAAGATCGTCACGGTCAGTGAACATGCGGGGATTGCCGCGTTGGCCGGGGCCGCCGCGCTGCCCGGCGCGCATAACGCCCAGAACGCCGCTGCCGCGACGGCGATGGCGCTGCATCTCGGGGCCCCGCGCGCCGCGGTGGCCGAGGGCATCCGCAGCTACCCGGGCCTGCCGCATCGCCAGGAGCTGGTGGCACGGCGCGGCAGAATCCGTTTCGTCAACGACAGCAAGGCGACCAATGCCGACAGCACCGCGCGCGCGCTGATCTGCTACGATCGCATCCTGTGGATCGCCGGCGGCATGGCCAAGGAGGGCGGGATCACGCCGCTGGTGGAATTCTTCCCGCGCGTGGTCGAAACCCTGTTGATCGGCCGCGATGCCCCGGTGCTGGCGGCGACCTTGGCAGCATATGGGCAGCCGCATCGCAATCTCGGCACGCTGGAGGCCGCCGTTGCCGAAGCATGGCGGCTGGCCAAGCGCGATGGCGGCGAGATCGTCGTGCTGCTCTCGCCAGCCTGCGCCAGCTGGGACCAGTTTTCCGGTTTTGACCAGCGGGGTGATCGGTTCCGCACGCTCGCGCAGGCCTGCGTGATGGAGGTCGGCGAATGATGCTTTCCCGCGCCGATAACTCGCTGCTGGGTCGCTGGTGGTGGACGGTCGACCGCTGGACGCTGGTGGCGGTGGCCGCGCTGGTGTTCTTCGGCTACGTCATGATGATGGCGGCGAGCCCGGCGGTGGCGCAGGCGATCCGCATCTCGCGCGATATTTTCCTGCTCAAGCAGGTGGTGTTCCTGTGTGCCGCCATGGCGGTGATGTTCACCGTGTCGCTGCTGTCGCCGCGCGGGGTGCGCCGGGTGGCGCTGGTCGGCTGCGCCGTGGCGCTGTTGCTGACGGCGCTCACCCTGGTCAGCGGGACGGAGATCAAGGGGGCGCGGCGCTGGCTCAGCCTGCCCGGCATGTCGATGCAGCCGAGCGAGTTCCTCAAGCCGTTCTTCGCCGTGGTGGCCGCCTGGCTGATCGCGCAGGGCCGGCGGGAAACCAGCTGGACGCTGCGGCTGGCCTTGCCCGGCCTGGCGCTCGGCATGGCCGCCCTGATCGCCACCCTGCTGACGATGCAGAAGGATATGGGGATGCTCGCTGTGCTGATGGGCGTGCTGATCACCCAGTTCTTCGTCTCCGGCGTGCATGTGGTGTTCGTCGCCGGCGCCGTCGGCGGCTTAGGCGCCCTGAGCTACCTCGCCTATTTGTCGCTGGACCATGTGCGCCGCCGCGTCGACAAGTTCCTCGACCCCGCCGCCGGCGACACTTTTCAGGTCGATCTCGCCACCAGGGCATTCGGCTCCGGCGGGCTGCTGGGCCGCGGCCCCGGCGAGGGCCGGGTGAAGGACCATATCCCGGACGCCCATGCCGATTTCGTCTTTGCTGTCGCCGGCGAGGAATTCGGCATGCTGATCTGCCTGCTGATCGTGCTGCTGTTCGCCTTCATCGCCTTGCGCGGCATGTTGCGGATGCTGCCGGAACGCGACCTGTATGTGGTGCTGGCCTCAACCGGGCTGGCCGCCGGGTTCGGATTTCAGGCCTTCATCAACCTGGCCTCGACGCTGCATCTGATCCCGACCAAGGGGATGACGCTTCCGTTCATTTCCTATGGCGGGTCGTCGGCGCTGGCGGTCGGGCTGGGCATCGGGCTGCTGCTGGCGCTGACGCGGCGGCGGATGCATGGGGATGTGTCGTGAGGGGGCCCCATGCGAGGCAGTGAGATGCGCCCGGTGGTCGTCGCCGCTGGTGGCACGGGGGGGCATTTCTTTCCCGCCGAGGCGCTGGCCGCCGAACTGATCCGTCGCGGGCAGCGCGTGGTGCTGATGACCGACGCGCGGTCGGGCGGGCTGGCCTCGCCGGTCTTCGAGGGGCGCGAGCGCTTTGTGCTGGCCGGCAGTGGGATTGCCGGGCGCGGCGCAGTACGCGCGCTGCGGTCCGTTGCGGCGCTGGCGGCCGGGACGTGGCAGGCGCGCGGCATCCTTGCCCGGCTGCGCCCGGCGGCGATCGTCGGATTTGGCGGCTATCCCTGTGTTGCGCCGGTGATCGCCAGCCGCTTCCTGGCTAACCGCCCCGCGGTCGTTTTGCACGAGCAGAACGGCGTGCTCGGGCGGGCCAACCGCATGCTGTGTGGACGCGCCGATGTGTTGGCGCTCAGCCTCGCCGGCACCAGCCGCGTGCCCGCCGGCATGCGCACCGAGGTCACCGGCAACCCGGTCCGGCCCATCATCACGGCCCACCCTTATGCGGCGCCGACTGATGAAATTCGCCTGCTGGTGCTTGGCGGTTCGCTCGGTGCGCGGGTGTTCAGCGACATGGTGCCGCCGGCGCTGGCGCTGTTGCCCGCCGATCTGCGCGCCCGCCTGGTGGTGACGCAGCAATGCCGCGCCGAGGATATCGACCGCGTCCGCACCGCCTATGCCGGCAGCGCGATCGCCGCCACGCTGGCGCCGTTCTTCGCCGATATCGCCGGGCTTCTAGCCGGCGCCCATCTGGTGATCGCCCGTGCCGGCGCCTCCACCGTGGCCGAACTCGCGGTGGTCGGCCGGCCGGCCATCCTGGTGCCGCTGCCCGGCGCCATCGACGACCACCAGAGCGCCAATGCCAGCGCCCTCGCCCAGCCCGGCGGCGCCTGGGTGATGGCGCAACCCGTGGCCACACCGGCCGCTCTCGCTGAAAGACTGACCGCCCTGTTCAGCAATCCCGCCGCACTGGCGCGCGCCGCCGCCGCCGCCGCCAGCGCGGGCCGCCCGGATGCCGCTTCCCGCCTCGCCGACCTTGTTGAACGCGTCATGATCCAATCCGCACGCCAGGAGAGCAGGGCATGAGGGCGCTGCCTCTCTCGATCGGCACCATTCATTTCGTCGGCATCGGCGGCATCGGCATGTCCGGCATTGCCGAGGTGCTGCACAATCTCGGCTATTCCGTGCAGGGCAGCGACATCGCCGATGGCGCCAATGTCCGCCGCCTGCGCGAATCCGGCATTTCCGTCGCCGTCGGGCACGACGCGCGCAACCTGGGCAGCAGCCAGGTGGTGGTGGTCTCCACCGCGGTAAAGCCCGACAACCCCGAGGTCCAGGCCGCCCGCGCCCGGCTGATCCCGGTGGTGCGGCGCGCCGAAATGCTGGCCGAG
>JANXSA010000557.1 GCA_025352915.1 Rhodospirillales bacterium
GTGCGCAGCCAACCGGTTAGGCTCGACAGGCCGGGTGCCGCGGCGGCACTCGACGGGGTACTGCGCGAGTTGGAAGCCGACACAAGGGCGCGCATCACCGAAGCAGGCGTCGCAGCCACTGACGTGGTGATGGAGCGGACCGCCGACATGCGTCTGTTCGGCCAGTTGCACGAGATCAGCGTGGCCCTGCCGCCGGGCGAGATCACTGATGCCGCGATGTCTGTCCTAGGGACCGAGTTCGAACGGGCCTACGAGGCGCGCTACACCGTCGTCTATACCGGCGTCGCGGTGCAGGTCGTCTCGTTGCGGGTGCGCTGCCGCGGACCGATCCCGGCACTGGCCCTTGTCCAGGCCGATATGACTCAGGGCACCACTGCGCTGAAGGGCCACCGCCAAGCCTGGTTCGAGGGCGGCTTCGTCGCCACGCCGGTCTACGACCGCTACGCCTTGGCCGTTGGCGCCACCATCCCCGGGCCAGCCATCATCGAGGAGCGCGAGGCAACCACCGTGGTCGCGCCGGGCGACAGCGTCACGGTCGATGCCACCGGCACGCTGCGTATTGCGATTGCGGTGGCGCTCCCGGCTGCCGCGCGCATCACGCCGGCGACGCCGGTGGCCGATGCGATGGCCTTGATCGAATCCGACCCGATCTCGCTGGAAATCATGTGGGCGCGCCTGATCACGGTTGTGGAGGAGATGTGGCATACCATAGTGCGGACCGCCTTCTCGCTGATAGTTTCGGAAGCGCAAGATTTCGCCTGCGACCTGCTCGACCCCGATGGCGAGAGCCTGGCGCATTCGCCGCGTGCGATGCCGGTGTTCAACCTGACCGTACCGATCGCGGTGAAGGCACTGTTGAAGAAATACCCGCCACATACGCTGAAGCCGGGCGACGTGCTCATCACCAACGATCCGTGGCTGTGTGCCGGGCATTTGTTCGACATCGCGGTAGTGACCCCGGTTTTCCACGGCGAACGGCTGGTGGCGCTGACCGCGACGGTCGGCCATGTCGGCGACATTGGCGGCACCAAGGACAGCCTGCGCGCGCGGGAAATCTACGACGAGGGGTTCCAGATCCCGCCGATGTTCCTCTACCGCCAAGGCGTGGCGAACGAGGATCTGCTCACCCTGCTGGCCGAGAACGTGCGCAAGAATGAGGAGGTGTTGGGCGACGTGCATTCCTTCGTCGCCGCCAACCAGCTCGGTGCCGAACGACTCACGGCCTTCATGGACGACTACGGCATGCAGGACCTGCGCGCACTGGCCGCCGTGGTGCAGAACCGCTCGGAAACCGCGATGCGCGAGGCGATCAGTGCCCTGCCCGACGGCGAGTACCGCTCCGAAGCCTGGAACAATCCGCTCGGCACGCTGCTGCGCTACCCGCTGAAGGTGACGGTGAAGGGCGACGGCGTGGAACTGGACTTCGCTGGCGCGCCGCCGCAGCAGGGGCAGGGCGGGCTCAACTGCACTTTCACCTACACGGCGGCGCACGCGACCTATCCGATGAAGTGCATCCTGTCGCCGGCGATCCGCAGCAATGCCGGCTGCTACCGGCCGTTCACCGTGAAGGCGCCGGAAAGCTCGATCCTGAACTGCGACAAGCCGGCGAGCGTCAACCTGCGCACACGGGTGGGTTGGTATATCGCACCCAACGTTTTTCGCGCCCTGGCCAATGCTGCGCCGCACCAAGTGCAGGCAGCCACCGGTCTGCCGCACGCCATCAACATCTATGGCCGCGACACCGACGGCTATGTCTACGCCGATCATTTCTTCATGGGCGGAGGGCAGGGCGCGTGTTCGCGGACCGATGGAAAATCGGCTCTGCTCTACCCCACCTCGGCATCCAATACCTCGGTCGAGCTGATGGAAACCCGCGCGCCGGTGCTGGTGCTGGAAAAAACACTGGTGACCGACACCGGCGGCCCCGGTCGGCAGCGCGGCGGCTTGGGCACCCGAACCCGCATCCGCAAGCTGCACGATGACGGGCTGCCCACGCTGTTCTCCGTCTACCCTGAAGGCCTCGGCGTAAAGCCGGCCGGCCTGTTCGGTGGTCTTGCCGGCGGCGACGTGCGCGGCGTGGTCACCGATCTCGATGGTCAGGTAGTACACGATTGCGGCACTGGTGAGCTTGTCACGCTGACGACGGTGGACAAGGTAGTGGAGGTGCAGCTTGCCGGCGGCGCCGGCTACGGCGATCCGAGCACCAGGACGCGCCGCGTCGTCGATGACGATGTCGCCGACGGCTATGTCTCGCGCGAAGCGGTAAGCCGCGACTACGGCGACACGGCCGAGGCGATCCCGGCTGAATAACCCACCCGGCCATCTCCGGCATGTCGGTGTGGCTGACGCCGTGCGGGGCCAGTGCATCCAGCACCGCGCAGGGCAGCGCATAGTCCGTAAGCGCAAGCCGACCCCCACATTCCGGCGGGTTCGTGGTTTGACCATGCTGCGTGTCGTGATCGGTGAGGCGGTGCGTGATGGACGAGAGCGAGTGGTCTTATGAGCAGTCGTACGACGGTCGTAAGAGTCCGTCCGGAAGGTTCAT
>JANXSA010000588.1 GCA_025352915.1 Rhodospirillales bacterium
GGACCCTCATGAATGGGGCCTGGGGCGACGCCCCAGCGGGGTCCAGGGGCAGCGCCCCTGGCCTTTTCTTTTTTCAGGAGCACCACCCATGGCCATGCGCCTCTCGGCCCACATGACGGTGATGCAAAACGCCGCCCAGCGCGCCTCCAAGCGCCTGTTGCGCGATTTCGCCGAGGTTGAGCAACTCCAGGTCAGCGTCAAAGGCCCCGGCGATTTCGTGAGCCAGGCGGACCTGCGCGCCGAGCAATCGATCCGCGACGACCTGACCAAGTCCCGCCCGGGCTATTCCTTCCTGATGGAGGAATCCGGCGCCTCCGGCAGCGACAACTGGACCTGGCGCTGGGTCGTCGATCCGCTCGACGGCACCAGCAATTTCCTGCACGGCATCCCGCACTGGGCGATCTCGATCGGTCTGGAACGGCGCCTGCAGGACGGCACCACCGAGATGGCGGCCGGCTGCATCTATGCCCCGGCGGTGGACGAAATGTTCTGGGCCGAGAAGGGCGGCGGCGCCTTCCTCAACGACCGCCGCCTCAGGGTCTCCGCCCGCCGCAACCTCAACGAGTCGATGTTCGCCACCGGCATCCCCTTCGCCGTGGTCGCCCCGCACCGGCGCCTGGCGTTCGCCCGCACCCTGGCCACCCTGATGCCGCAGGTCGCCGGCATCCGGCGCTTCGGCGCAGCAGCGCTGGACCTCGCCTGGGTCGCCGCCGGGCGCTACGAAGGGTTCTGGGAACTCGGCCTCAAGCCGTGGGACATGGCAGCCGGCCTGCTGATCGTGCGCGAAGCCGGCGGCTACACCACCGACCCCCATGGCGGCGACCCGATGGCGAATGGCGACGTGGTCGCCGCCAACCCGCACATGCACGCGGTGCTGCGCGAGGCGGTGGCCGACGGCGTCGCGGCCGCCACCCGCTCGGCGAGCGCATGAACTTTGCCAGCACGTGAACTTCGACTGCAACAGCAAAGCGTTGATTGAGCCGGCGATCCCGGTCCGGTAGGGTGCGTGGGCCCATGCGCAGCACCCTCCCCCTGGCGTTCGGACTGGCCGTCCTGCTGCTCGCCACATCGGCGTGGAGCCAGGCGCGGGTCGATCGCCGGGCGCTGGACGAGCTTTCACCCCCAGCCGAGACGAGCCCCGCCGCACCCAAGCCTGCCGAGCGCCCGCAACAGCAACGCGCACAGCGCACCCCGCCGGCGACCACGCCCCCTGCCACGCCCCCTGCCCCGCCCTCCGCCCCAGCTCCAACCATGCCGGATGCGCCCGACCGGCCGCCGGTGCTCGCACCCGCCGCGGAGGTCGCCCCGGCCGCGCTGGAACCCCCAAGCGCGCCCGCGCCATTGATGCCGTTCGCCCCCCCCGCGCCCCCGGTCATCCCGCCGCCGCTGGCCGTGCCCACGCGCCCGGTGCCGCCCCCGCCGGTGGTCGAAGTGGTGCCCGACGCCCAGGGCAGTGCTACGAAAACCGATGACGGCTGGCGCATCACCTTCGGCCCCGGCAAATTCGATCTCAACCCGGCGATGGTCCAGGCCTTGCGCATCCTCGCCCGCGCGCTGCCGGCCCAGGCCAGCGTGACCGTGTCGGCCTTCGCGCCAGGCACACCGGAGGACCCGTCCTCGTCGCGCCGCCTGTCGCTGTCGCGCGGCCTGGCGGTGCGCGGCGTGCTGATCACCGAGGGCCTGGTCTCCACCCGCATCACCGTGCGCGCGCTCGGCGCCAGCCCCGCCATCGCCGCCGGCCCGCCCGACCGCGCCGATCTCGTCGTCACATCCCCTCCCGCACAGGCTGCCCCCGCCCCATGACGCGCCCGACCGTCTTCCTGATCCGGATGATCGTCTTCCTCGTGCTGGTGACCGGCGTCACCGCCCTGCTCGGGGCCGAACTCGTGGTGGCCTTCACCGCCAATCCGCTGCTCAACGCGGTGATCGCCGCGGTGCTGCTCGGCGGCATCTTCTGGAACATCCGCCAGGTGGTGCGCCTCGCCCCGGAAGTGCGCTGGCTTGAAACCTTCCAGCGCAACCGCCCCAGCCTCGCCGCCCTGCCGACACCAAAACTGTTGGCGCCGATGGTCAGCATGCTCGCCGCCCGCGATCAACGCCGCACTGATGGCGGCCGCTTCACCATCTCGTCCCAGGCGATGCGCTCAATCCTCGACACCATCGCCTCGCGCCTGGACGAGAGCCGGGAACTTTCCCGATATATGATCGGCCTGCTGATCTTCCTTGGCCTGCTCGGCACCTTCTGGGGCCTGTTGCTGACGATTGCCTCGGTGTCCGATGTCATCGCCGGCATGTCGGTCGGCTCCGGCGACATCAACGCGCTGTTCGAACAGCTCAAGACCGGGCTGGGCAAACCCCTGCGCGGCATGGGCACGGCGTTCTCCGCCTCGATGCTCGGCCTGGCCGGCTCGCTGGTGCTGGGTTTCCTCGACCTCACCGCCGGCCAGGCGCAGAACCGCTTCTACAACGAATTGGAAGAATGGCTGGCCAGCCTGACCCGGGTCTCCTCCGGCGTGCTCGGGGCCGAGGGCGAAGGCTCGATCCCGGTTTATGTCCAGGCGCTGTTGGAACAGACGGCGGAGAATATGGAGGCGCTGCAACGCACCCTGTCGCGCGGCGAGGATGACCGGCGCGAAGGCACCAATGCAATCCTCAGCCTCACCGAACGTCTCGGCGCGCTGTCGGACACCATGCGCGCCAACCAGCAATTGATGCTGCGCATTGCCGAGAGCCAGCAATTGCTCGGCCCCGCCCTGGCCCGGCTGGCCGACACCCGCGAGACCACCGGCGACGACGTGGCGCGCGGCCATCTGCGCAATATCGAGCTGACCCTGCAACGCCTGCTATCCGAGAACGAGCAGGGCCGCAGCCAGTCAACGGCCGAGCTTCGCAACGAGATCAAGATTCTCACCCGCACCATCGCGGCCCTCGCCGCCGAACCCCCGCGTTAACCGATGGCATTGCGCCGCCGCAACTCAGGCAACGGCGAAGGGCTGAACCCCTGGCCCGGCTACGTCGACGCGCTGTCGACGCTGCTGATGGTGATCATCTTCGTGCTGCTGGTGTTCGTGCTGGGACAAGCCTTTCTCTCGGTGGCGCTGACCGGGCGCGACCGGGCGCTCGACCGGGTGAACCGGCAAATCAGCGAGCTGTCGGACCTGCTGTCGCTCGAGCGCAGCCAGGCCGGCGAATTGCGCCTGGCGATGGCGCAGCTCAATCGCGACCTGACGAGCGCGGCAGCGACGCGCGACACGCTGGCCCAGCAACTGGCCGGGCTGCGGGCCGGGCAACAGCGCGCCGAGGGCGAACGCGACGCGGCGCGCATCGAACGCGACCGGCTGGCCGGGCGGCTGGCCGATGCCGAAACCCTGATGCAGGCGGCGCAGGCGCGCACCACCCAGCAGATGACCCAGGGTGCCGATATCGCCCGCCAGGCCGACAGCTCGGCCCAGGCGGCGGCCCAGGAAGCAGCGGCGGCGCGGGCCCGGGTCGCCGAGATGCAGGCGCAGGCCGAGGCGATGGACCGCACCATCCGCGCCGACCGGGCGACGATCGAGGCGCGGCTGTCGGACCTGGCGCAGATGGCCGAGCAGATGCGCGCCCTCACCGCCTTGCGCGACGAGCTGGAGAAACAGGCCGGTGCGGCGGCGGCACGGGCGACCACCGAGGCGCAACAACGCGCAGCGGTGGCGGCACAATTGGCCGATGAGCGGCGGCTGGGCGATTCGACGCGGGCGCAGATCGCGCTGCTGAACCGCCAGATGGACGAGTTGCGCGCCCAGTTGGCGGCGATCGGGCGGGCGCTGGAAGCCTCGGAGTCCTCGGCGCGCGACAAGGATGTGCAGATCACCAATCTGGGCCAGCGGCTGAACGCCGCACTGGCGCAGAAGGTCGAGGAGTTGCAGGGCTATCGCAGCGAGTTCTTCGGGCGGCTGCGCGAGGTCCTGGCCAACCGGCCGGGGGTGCAGGTGGTGGGCGACCGCTTCGTGTTCCAGAGCGAGGTGCTGTTCCCGGTCGGCAGTGCCGAGCTGACGCCGGCGGGGATGGAGCAGATGTTCCGGCTGGCGGATACGTTGCGCGAGGTGGCGGGTGCCATTCCGGCGGATGTGAACTGGATCCTGCGGGTGGACGGACATGCCGACCGGCAGCCGGTGGCCGGCGCGCGGTTTGCCAGCAACTGGGAATTGTCGTCCGGGCGGGCGATCACGGTGGTGAAGCTGCTGGCGCTGGCGGGGATTCCGGCCAACCGGCTGGCGGCGACGGGGTTCGGCGACAACCAGCCATTGGATAGCGGCGACTCGTCCGATGCCTATGCGCGCAACCGGCGTATTGAATTGCGCCTTACCGACCGGTGAGACCGGCGGCCGGTCAACCCGTTGTTCACCGTTGCGCCGTAATCTCGGCGCTGAAACGCGGCGACTGGAGTTGACGGCATGCGATCGTTGAAGGCGCTGCTGTCGCGCAGCGGGGCTGTCCTGTTCGGACTTGACCTGTTGTTGCTGGTTTTCGCCTGGCCGGTGCTGCTGTGGATGGTGGCGCCGCGGGAGTTGCTCGATCCCCTGCTGCTGGCCTATCCGCTGGCGCAGCTTAGCTTGTTGTATGCGATGGGGCTGTACCGGCGCGACGCGATCCTGTCGACGCGGCGGACGTTGATCCGGCTGCCGCTGGTGGTGGGGTTGGCGGTGCTGGGTGCCCATGTGGTGCAGATGGTCGCCGGCGGGGCGGTGGATGCGGCGAATGTGTCCGCGGCGGCGATGCTGGGATTTGCGGCAAGTGCGGCGATTGCCCGGGTTGGGCTGTTCATGCTGTTACGCGGCGGGGTGTTTCGGCGGCGGATCATGGTGGTGGGCGCGGGGCGGCGGGCGGCGGAGCTGATGGCGATGGTCATCCAGCACGGCAGTGATCCGCATTTCGATGTGGTGTTTGTGCATGAGCCGGCATTGGGCATGCGGGATGCCGATCTCGGGCGCTCGGCGCAGCAGACGGTGGTGGTGGCCAATGACAGCAACTACCTCCAACTGGCCTTGGCGCATGACGTGGACCTGATCGTGGTGGCGCCGGATGAGCGGCGGGGGATGCGGCTGGAACGGTTGCTGGATTGCAAGAAGAACGGGTTTCCGGTGGTGCAGCATCTGGAGTTTGTCGAGCATGAGGCGCGGCGGGTGGACCTGGCCTGGATGGAGCTGGGGTGGTTCCTGTATTCCGACGGGTATCAGTTCGGGCCGTTGGACCGGGTGTTGAAGCGGGTGCTGGACCTGGCGGTGAGCGTGGTGATCCTGGCGTTTGGCAGTTTCCTGCTGGTGCCGGCGGCGATTGCGATCCGGTTGGGGGATGGCGGGCCGGTGTTCTATGCGCAGACGCGGGTGACGCAGGGCGGGCGGCGGTTTCGTATTCTCAAGCTCCGCACCATGGGGGTGGATGCCGAGCGCGCCGATGGGGAGCGGGGGGGGGCGGTTTGGGCGGCGGCCGGGGATGCCAGGGTGACGCGGGTCGGGCGGTTTTTGCGGCATACGCGGATTGATGAGATACCGCAGCTTTTCAACGTCTTGCGTGGTGAGATGTCATTGGTGGGGCCGCGACCGGAGCGGCCGGAGTTTATCGACGAGCTGATCGAGAAGATCCCGCTTTACGATGAGCGGCATACGGTGAAGGCGGGGCTGACCGGGTGGGCGCAGGTCAATTATCCCTATGGCGCCTCGATCGAGGATACGCGGGTGAAGCTGGGGTATGACCTTTACTATGTGAAGAATTTTTCTGTCGTTTTCGACCTGTTGATCATCATGCAGACCTTGCGGGTGGTGTTGTTTCCTGGCGCGGCGGGGGCCAGGTAGCTAGGATTCCTCGCCTTGGGCCTTGGTGCGCAGGGTTTTCAGGCGTTCCTTGGCGCCGGGCAGGTTGGGGGCGAAGTCGATGACTTTCTCCCAGGCTTTCAGGGCGCCGGTGGCGTCGTCGCGGGCCTCGGCGATGCGGGAGAGGGTTTGCAGGGCGCCGAAATGGCGGGGTTCTCGTTGCAGGACTTCCTGGATGTCGGCCAGGGCGCCGCGGTAGTCGCCGAGGGCGGCGCGGGCCATGGCGCGGCGGTTATAGGCCTCCATGTAGGTGGGATCGATCAGCAGGGCGGCGTCGAAATCGTCGAGTGCCTCGTCCTCGGTGCTGTTGCGCAGGTTTCTGGTGCCTTTGCCGAGCAGGAGGGCGGCGACGGGGGCGCCGGCGCGGAGCCAGGACTCTCGAAGTTTACCCTCGAAGCTGGCGGCGGCTTGCTCGGTTTCGGCTTTTTTCAGGGCGT